>NZ_BAAGYM010000015.1:72481-231683 GCF_054779315.1 Niabella aquatica | reverse complement strand
ACAACTTAAAGCGAAAGAACTATCCTTACTTCAAAGACTTGCTAAAAAGCATGAATTGCAAGTCATTGGTATTTAGACAGTTGCTTCACTTGTCATTAACAGCCCGCCCGGATGACCGGTCGGACGAGCCTGACGAAGGGTGTATTGGGAGTGGGCTTCGGCAGGCTCTCCGAAGGAGTCCCTTGGACAGCCTGACATTCGTTACGAAAAGGGATGCTTAACATGGCACTGGAATAATCTCTAAAATAATATTTTTTACAATGAAGAAAATGTTATTCGCTTGTGCACAGTTGCTTTCAGCCACGCTGCTATTGGCACAGTCGCTGGAAATAAGTAACTATGCTATACAAAAAATAGACCTGCGACAGGTACAGTTAACTGATCATTTCTGGCTGCCTAAAATTAGCCAGATCCAGCAGGTCACCATCCCGTTTGCTTTGCAAAAATGTGAAGAGAATGGACGTTTTGAAAATTTTGTAACGGCAGAAAAAGTAATAAAAGGCGGTACCGGCAAAGTATTGGGTAAAATGCCTTTTGATGATACGGATCCTTATAAGATCATAGAAGGAGCTTCTCTTACATTAGTTTCATCTCCCGATAAAGAACTGGATGCACTGCTTGATAAATATATTGCTATTATAGCGCGGGGGCAGGAACCGGATGGGTATCTTACTACCTGGCGTACCATTAATCCCGCAGCAGCTCCTGCCAGTTGGGTAGGTAAATGCAAACAAAGGTGGGACAATCTTGAAATGAGCCATGAGTTGTACAACAGCGGTCATCTTTTTGAAGCGGCCGCAACGCATTATTATGCCACCGGCAAGAAAAACTTTCTGAACATTGCCCTTAAAAATGCAGATCTGCTGGTTAAAGTATTCAGCGCCCCTGACAACTATGATATTCCCGGTCATGAAATTGTAGAGACCGGCCTTATAAAACTATATTTAATAACAGGAAATAAAGATTATTTCAGCCTGGCAAAGAAATTCATTGATCTGCGCGGTACATCTGAGCACCGGAAGCCACGTGGTGAATATTGGCAGGATGCCAAACCTGTTCTGGAACAGGATGAGGTAGTAGGACACGCCGTTCGTGCAGTATATTTTTATGCAGGCATAACGGATGTAGCGGCCATAACAGGTGATGAAAAATATAAAACCACCATTAAGAATTTATGGCACAATATGGTGCATCAGAAAATGTATGTGACAGGCGGCATTGGCGCCAAACACGATGGCGAAGCCTTTGGTAAAAATTATGAATTACCTAATCTTTCTGCTTATAATGAAACCTGTGCGGCCATAGGTGGTGTAATGTGGGCCGACAGGATGTTCCGCACTTTTGGAGATGCGGATTACTATAATGTGCTGGAGCGTATGCTTTACAACGGTGTATTGCCGGGCATTTCGCTCGATGGCAAAGCTTTCTTCTATCCTAATCCTTTAGAATCAGATGGTGTGTATAAATTCAACCAGGGAAACCTTACCCGTGCGGGCTGGTTTGATTGTCCCTGTTGCCCAACCAACCTGATCCGATTTCTGCCATCTATACCGGCATTGATTTATGACACAGATAAAGATGGAATTTATGTAAACCTCTTTGCGGCCAACAAGGCTAAAATAAGCTTCAATAATACGGATGTAAATATTATACAAAATACGCAATACCCCTACGGGCCCGGCGTGGAATTGAATATAAACCCAGTTAAGAAAACAACTTTTTCCCTTAAGATCCGCGTTCCGGACTGGGCTACTAATAAGGCGGTATCGCAACTGTACACTTATCAAAACCCGGTAGCAAATACTATTACGTTATACCTGAATTCAAAAAAGCAAAACTGCCAGGTTCAGAATGGCTATATCGTAATTAATAGAAAATGGAAGAAGAGTGACAAGGTAGAGGTCCGGTTCCCGTTTGGAGTAAGAAATATTTCATCCAACCTGCTTGTTGCTGAAAATAAAGGAAAAACTGCGGTACAGTGCGGCCCGCTGGTATATTGCGTGGAAGGTATTGATAATAACGGTATGCTTGATAAAACCTTTACTCCATCCAGCTTTGAAGTACGTTACAATGCAAATAAACTGGGTGGTATCAACGAAATTATTGCTAAAGACGGAGCGCAGCAAACCTGGAATTTTATTCCCTACTATTCCTGGTCGAACCGGAGTGTGGGAAAAATGAAAGTATGGCTGAAAAGTGAGTAGAAGCGGACTAATACAACAATTCCAAAATGAAAAAACTTTTTATTTTATTTATCAGCTTTACCTGTTATAGTATATCTGTACCTGGTCAGAACACGCCTGATGATTTGGCTGGTGCATTACAGCAAAAGCGTGTGTCCAGTCAGCCTTTATTTAAGATAGATAACCCGGATTATAAATTGAGCCCTAAAACTGGTATTACCCGCGAGCACTGGAAGCAAATGGGCCTGTACCTGCTGCGGGGCGCATTCAGCTATATTAACAATATAGATGACCCGATGCAGTTTCCCAAAGAACCAGGCAAAAGCTACCCCAGGTCGGTAGCACAGGTACCAACAGAAAAGCTGGAAGGGCTGAGCCGCACTTTATTTATTGCCGCGCCATTGCTGAAGGAAGATTCCAACCTGGTATTAAATAATATCCGTGTGGCCGATTATTACCGCCACCAGATATTGAGCCTGCTGAACCTTAAAAGCAAATCATATATAAAGCCGCAGGAAAAAGGAGGCGGTCCCAGCCAGATATTAGTTGAGTTTGGCGCTTTGGCGGTTTCCCTGTTCTATGTTCCTGAAGTGCTGTTTGACCCATTGACCAAAGAACAAAAAGATCTTTTGGCACATACCATGCTGAGCTATGGCGATGGCAAAACCGTAGGTTCCAACTGGAAATTCTTTAACATTTTTGTTTTAAGCTTTTTTAAAATGAAAGGCTATGCTGTTAACGAACAGCTGCTGGTTGAATACCTGGATAAATCATTGGAGCATTACCGTGGCAGCGGCTGGTACAACGATGCGCCGGCTTATGATTATTACAGCATGTGGGCTTTCCAGATGTATGGTCCGTTATGGGCAGCATATTTTGGAAAGAAATATTATCCTGTATATGCTGAGAAGTTCCTCAAAAACTTTGATGATCTGAAAGCCACCTATCCCTATATGTTCAGCAAAGAAGGGGAAATGATTGTATGGGGAAGAAGCATGACCTACAGGATCGGCTCGGTTGTGCCTTTTGCTTTGATGGGACTGCAAAATGATCCCAAAGTGAATTATGGCTGGATGCGGAGGATTGCGTCCGGCGTAATGAAGCAGTTTTTAACCCATCCTGGTTTTTTAAAAGATAATGTTCCCACGCTTGGCGTGTATGGTTCTTTTGAGCCGGCAGTGCAGCCTTATAGTTGTCGTGGAAGTGTGTACTGGATGGGTAAGGCTTTTTTTGCGCTAATGTTACCGAAAGACAGTCCATTCTGGACAGCAACAGAGAATGACGGGGCCTGGGATGCAGAAATGAAGAAAGGCCGGGTATATAACCATTTTGCTGATACGGCCAATATATTGATTACTGATTATCCCAATATCGGTGCTTCGGAAATACGTGCCTGGTGCAAAGTAAAGCTGATTGGGGCCTGGGAAACCTTTCGCGCCAGCGAAAATTACAACAGGCTTTCTTATAACAGCGCTTTCCCCTGGCAGGCAGATAGTGTGGAAGGTGTGGTTTCTATGAATTATATTATTAAGAATGCAAAGAATGAATGGGAACCTTTACGTTTGTATGATTTCAAAAACTTTGATAATGGCATTTATTACAGGAATGCGGTATTGGAAACAAATCCCCATATAAAACTGAAGCTGGCAGATATCCCTCTTCCCAACGGGATATTAAGAATAGATAAAATAAGCGCTGATGTGTCAACAGAATTGAGACTGGGCCATTATGCCTTACCTGAGTTGAAAGAAGCTATTAAAACAATAAAGAAAAAAGTGAAAGGGAGGGAAGTTGTTATTATAGATAACGGGATATATCAGTTAGCCATGATCAATTATGAAGGCTGGGATAAGATATACGATGTTGATACAAGGAATGTACATCCGCAAAGCGAGCATAGCCGTGTAGTAAATGTTTCGGGTAAAACGGAAGCCGGTAAAGAAAAAACTTTTATCACACTCATGCTTTGGAAGAAGAGCGGGCAAAAATGGAGGGATGATGAGTTACTGCCGGTTGCAGATATTATAAAGAGCATGAATGCTATGCACTAACGAGTGGAGGCAAAGAATAATTTGCCACGAAGGAGATAAGGCGCAAAGGCTTTTTTCATAGGCGAGTCTCTGCCTTGGACCATGAGCGTAAGCACAGGACTCGCCGTTTTCTAACGCTAGGTACACGGCCAACACACGATGCCAACAGTGAGACACAATTGGGAATAAAATGGAAGAATGGGTAGCTACTGCCTGTTGCAAGCATTATAAAGCGCATGAATGCGGTGTAGTAAATAACGAAGAGGCACTGAGACCAGTACGGGAAATGTGTTATAGACTATATACGTAACATGGCAAAGGCATACAGGCATGAACCTGAAGGGTTCATATATTTATAGAATAAAACGGCAATTGAAATTATTTGACTCCGCAGGAGTCGTACATTTGGACGGATAATCAATGCTATAGATATTCGGCCCTCTGGGTCGGGGTCGGTGAAATAATAAAATGTTGAACTAAAAATAAATTTTGTCAGATGAAGAACCTTTTAGCTGTATTGTTAGCATGTATTGGCATTTCAGGTGTTTATGCCCAATCCCGTCCCGATTGGGAAAACCCCGAAGTATTTGCCATTAATAAAGAAGATACGCGGGCCACAGCATTGCCTTATGCAACGGAGCCCCAGGCGCTTAAAAACGACTATAAAGGATCGCCTTATTATCAATCATTAAACGGTAGCTGGCCGTTTTACTGGGTAGATAAAGTAGCCGATGTGCCTGCCGGTTTTTTTGAAGAGCGCTACAGCACAGGCAATATTTTACAGCGGCAAAAAGGAACGGCCAACCAGATCTCAGGCCAATCCGGCTGGACGCTGATGCCGGTGCCCGGCAACTGGGAATTTAATGGCTACGGTATCCCGATGTATGTTAACACCGGCTTTGGCTTTCCGAAAAACCCGCCTTTCATCAACAGGGATGATTCTCCAACCGGCGCTTACCGGCATGAGTTTGATATTCCCCAAAGCTGGGGTGGCAGGAGGGTATTTCTTCATTTTGAAGGTGGTACCAACTCTATGTATGTATGGGTGAATGGTAAAAAAGTGGGTTATACAGAGAATGCCAAAAGCCCTGCTGAATTTGATATCACTCCCTATATACGCCCCGGAAAAAACTTATTGGCCTGCGAAGTACATAAGTTCAGCGATGGCACGTATTTGGAAGACCAGGATATGTGGCGCCTGGGCGGCATCAACAGGAATGTATACCTGTACAGCACGGCGCAAACACGCATCCTGGATTTTTTCTCTCATGCTGATTTAGATGCAAAGTATAAAAACGGACTGTTCAGTACTGATGTAAAAATTAAAAACTATAACAATAATACCGCTGCACAAACTGTTGAAGTAAGTATCCTGGATAAAGCGGGCAAAAAAGTATTTACACAAACAAAAAAAATCAATGTTGCTCCAAACAGTACCGACTCTTTATGGTTTGAAGGCACGGTAAAATCACCATTGCAATGGACTGCCGAAACACCCAACCTGTACCATATGCTGATCAGTTTAAAAGACGGTAACAATAACATTATTGAAGCGACATCACACCGCATTGGATTCAGGAAAGTGGAGATTAAAGACGGGCAGGTATTCATCAATGGGAAGAAAGTGTATTTTAAAGGAGTAAACCTGCATGAATTTAATACCCATACCGGGCAGGTAGTAGACAGTACGGTAATGCTGCGTAATATTCAATTGTTCAAAGAGCTTAACATCAATGCGGTGCGCACTTCTCACTATCCGCAGCAGCCTTTGTGGTATAAATTATGTGACGAATACGGCATTTACCTGGTTGATGAAACCAACCTTGAATCGCATGGACTGGGATATGGTCCTGATAATGTTTCCAATTTCCCCGAATGGCAGGCGGCGCATTTGGATCGTATAAAACGGCTGATCGAAAGAGATAAAAACCACGCTTCAGTCATCTTCTGGTCTTTAGGTAACGAGGCCAGTAATGGCAAAGCCTTTTTTACCATGTATGATTGGGCGAAGGCACGTGATAAAAGCCGCCCGGTACAATATGAGCAGGCTTACCAAAGAGACAGGAACACCGATATTATCTGTCATATGTATCCCTCATGGGGAGATATGCAGCGCGATGCAAAGAAAGACCTGGGGCGCCCTTATATCATGTGTGAGTACGCCCACGCCATGGGCAACAGCATGGGCAACTTCCAGGACTATTGGGACCTGATGCGCACCAGCAAAAATATGCAGGGCGGCTTTATATGGGAATGGTACAATCATGGATATAAGACCAAAGATGAGCAGGGACGCGAGTATTGGGCTTATGGTGGCGATCTGCAGGGATATAACAAACCTAATGATGGCAATTTCTGTATGGATGGTATTATTTCGCCCGATCAGCAATACCTGCCCCATACGCATATCGTAAAAAAAGTGTATCAGAATATATTATTTGAAGCAAAAGATGTAAACAATGGTATCATAACTGTTATTAATGATTTTAAATTTATTCCGGTTACTCCTAATGATTATACTTTCAAATGGGTACTGCTGAAGAATGGGGAAACCTTTGCTACCGGGAACTTTGATGTTACCGTTGCCGCCGATTCAAAGAAGGAGGTAAAGCTGGATATTCCAAAAATAAACGCGGCACGTGGCGCAGAATATTATTTACAGGTATATGCTTATACTAAAAATGCTACGCAGCTCTTACCGGCAGGATTTGAAAGCGCCAAAGGCGAGTTTGCACTGTCTGGTAACAACTACTTTGTTCAGTCCGGACACAACGGTTCGGATGTTGAGAAAAAAGAAGAAGGTGAGAAGCTAACGCTTTCAGCCAACGGGATCTCTTATGAGTTCTATAAGAATGGACGTGGACTTACCTCCGTCAACGCGCCTGTAGGCTGGCTGTTTGGTAAGCTTCCGAAGGTTAATTTCTGGCGCGCTCCAACTGATAATGATTTTGGAGAACAGGCACAGTACAGGCTGAGGCTTTGGGATGCTGCTTCCTATACACAAAATGTGAGCTTTAAGCGTATAGAAGAAAAAGAAGGTACGATTACATTAAACTATGTTGTTAAGCCGGCGGGCATTGATGCCGAGGTCAATGTTTCTTATACTGTAAACAAAGACGGAAGCCTGACAATAGAAGCAGATTATAAAGCGCTTTCTGATAACCTTCCCGAAATGATGCGTTTTGGTATGAACATGGAGCTGTCGAAGCGCTTCAACAATTTTACCTGGTATGGCCGCGGACCCTGGGAAAATTATGTAGACAGGAAAGAAGATGCATTTATGGGTACCTGGAGTGGTAACGTAAAAGACCAGGCATATCCTTATTTCCGTCCGCAGGAAGCCGGCAACAAAACAGATGTGCGCTGGTTCACACTTACCGATAAGGATGGAAAAGGAATACGTGTAACCGGCGCGCAGCCCTTGTCTGTCAGCGCTACTCATTACCGTACTGAAGACTGGGATCCAGGTACCACTAAAAAGCAGCAGCATGCTTCGGATGTGTTACCTGCGGACAGGGTGATATTGAATGTGGATCTGTTCCAGCGTGGCGTAGCCGGACTGAACTCCTGGGGGGCTAAACCATTGGATCGGTATAGGTTTACCGGAATGGAGTATAGCTATAAATATACGATCAGCATTATACCATAAGAAAACCTGAAAAAACTCCAAAAGAGGCTATAGCAGTGTCTTTTGGAGTTTTGTTTTTCAGGAAAGCTTTAGCGGGCTTAATTCGTCCAGGTGAAATCCATTTTCGGAACGTGCATCGATTTGTCAATAACATGAATTTCTAATTTTAGAATAGACTTTAACGCCTTAAAATCTATTTTATGAGCATCATCTCCTGTTTTGTGGTAGTCGGGATGTCCTCCTGTATGAAAAAACAAAACAGGAATATTTTTTTTGTAAAAAGAGGTTTGGTCCGAACCTCCATTTCCATCTTTGCTTGTATAAAATTTTATATCGGATGTGATTCCTTTAAAAACTTCAGGAAAATAAGAGCTGGTACCATATCCTATTATCGCTAAGCCATTATGGGGGTTGTATCTACCGATCATATCCATATTGAGCATCCAGTGTATTTTTCCCAAAGGCACAGTAGGATTTTCTACAAAATATTTTGAACCAATAAGTCCTAATTCTTCTGCTCCAAAAGCAATAAACAGTAAATTAAAAGGTTCTTTAATGTTGTTTTTAGCGTAATGTTTTGCAAGCTCCAGTAGTCCCGCTACTCCCGAGGCGTTATCATCTGCTCCATTATGAATTTTCCCAATATTCAGAGAGTCCTTGCTGTTTCCTAAATCTCCATACCCAATATGGTCATAATGAGACCCGACAACAATAGTATATGCAGCGCCATTATCTAAAAAGCCGATAATATTAGCTGCTTTCCGGATGCTATCCGGAACTGTCACTCTTCGGACTTTAGCTTCAAAATCCTGGCGAAATCCATTTGCTCCCATTGGAGTAAGCCCGTATTTTTTGAATTGTTTTTCGATATACGTTGCAGCCTTTTCAGCTTCCCTACTACCTGTCTGGCGTCCTTTCATTTTATCAGAAGCCAGATAATAGATATGTTTTTTTAGTTTTTGTTCGGAGATTTGGGCATTTGCAACGGAGAATGCCAGTAAAAAAATAAGTAAGAAATATGGATTCATAAAAACCTGGTTTTACAAAATCGCCTAACAGCATTATAATACCGGAAAAGGCTTTGTGATGCTGTAAGAAAATTAAGAATAATACAAAATAGCTGCTTTATCATTTAAAAATAAATCTTTAAGATGAACTTTTTAGAGATGCCTGACATTTTTCCCTGCCAGTTAATAAGCCACTGCTTTGTATCATAAAAAGTGTGTGCAGGCTTCTGCTTTAGTAAAGATGTTTTCTGCACAGGGAGAACGTTCAATGCGGCACGAGTAAATAAAAATGTCGGATATTTTTCAGATTACTGTCTAAAAAAAATCATACCTTTAAAAGATAGTCCTCCAATAGATACTCTAAAAATTTATTTGCTTTCTATTTCGCATTCTTATGCCTGAACCAATAAATACTAACTTATTTCAAGAGGAAGAGAAACAGGCGTTATTTGCAGCCATAGTCAATTCTTCCGATGATGCTATAATCAGTAAAACATTAAAGGGGGTTATTACAAGCTGGAATGCTTCGGCAGAGCGGATATTTGGCTATACCGGCTATGAGGTGCTGGGCAAGCATATTTCGCTGATCATTCCTGAAGAGCGGCTTCCCGAAGAAGATTTCATTATAGGGAAAATAACCAAAGGGGAAAAAATTCAACATTTCGAAACCATTAGAAAAACCAAAGAAAACCGGCTGATCCCCATTTCGCTGTCTATTTCCCCGATCAGAAATAGCAGGGGAGTGATTATTGGTGCTTCAAAAATCGCCCGGGATATTACAGCACAAAAAAAAGCGGAAGAAAAACAGAATATTTTGGCAGCTATTGTCAATAATTCTGATGATGCAATTATCAGCAAAACCCTGCAGGGCATTATTACAAGCTGGAACAAAGCAGCCGAGATATTTTTTGAATATACCGAAAGCGAAGCTGTTGGCAAACATATTTCACTGATCATTCCGCCGGACAGGTACGAAGAGGAAACGCATATTATTAATGAGATCTGTAAGGGCAACAATGTGTCGCATTTTGAAACATTCAGGGTTTCAAAATCGGGAAAGCTGATTCCCATATCTCTAACCATATCGCCAGTATTGAACGATAAGGGGGAGGTCATTGGCGCTTCAAAAATCGCCCGGGATATTTCAGAAAAAATAAAGATACAGCAGGAAAAAGATCATTTATACAACGAGGTTAAAATATTAAGCAATAAAAAAGACGAATTTATTGCTGCGGTAACTCATGAGCTAAAAACACCTGTTACCGCATTAAGCGGGTCTTTACAGATCTTAAAAAGATATATTCCACTTGACGACAAAGGCCTTTTAATTGTAGAGCGCTGCCTGAAACAGGTAGACAAAGTGTGTATGCTTATTAATGATCTGCTCGATTTTTCCAGGGCCCAGGCAGGGTTGCTGCAGCTGCGGATGGAGCCGTTTGACCTGGCTGAATTGATTAAAGAGAGTATTGACTTTTTTAAAGATGAAACAAATCATACGTTTAAACTCGATTGTATCAAGGCTGTTTGGTTAAAAGCAGACCGCCTTCGTATAGAACAGGTACTGGTTAATCTTTTGGGTAACGCGGTGAAGTATTCTCCTGACGGGGGGGTAGTAGAAGTTATAGTAAAAGAACAGGCCGGTACTGTTTCTGTATCAGTTAAGGATGACGGTATAGGCATAGATAAAGAAAGCCTGGATAAAATGTTTACCCGGTTCTACCGTGCAGTAAGTAATTCCTCTAATATTCCGGGATTGGGTATGGGCCTGTATATCAGCAAAGAAATCATCAGCCGACATAACGGAGCTATCCATGTAGAAAGCAAAGCCGGAAAAGGCTCCATATTTAGTTTTACCCTGCCCTGCGGCAATGAAGTATAATCTTTATAACAGTATTGGTAAGGCAAACGCTGCTTATTAAAAAAACTTACTCAAGTACACGGCCATAAATACATTTTCTTTATTTTCACAGCTTATACGGACCCTCAAAACCAATTTTTTATGAACGCTACAAGCGCTTTCAAGCAGTGTATGCTGTCTGCTCTGTTTTTCTATTTTTTTTCGTTATTTTTTTCTGATGCCCGTGCACAAATAGTATCTCTGATTGCAGATAATTCTAAAGGATTTGTATATCCGACAGGACTGACTGTTGATGGTATTGGTAATCTCTATGCTGCAGACTGGAGTGAGCACGTGATTTTCAAAATAGACCTAAGCAATAATTCGGTTACACAGCTTCCGCTGGATAAAGCGGAGCTTAATGGGGTGGCAAACCTGGCTTACGATGGATCCAGGTATTTATATACTACTATTTCTAATAGTAATACTGTTAAAAGAATAGACCTGACCGATAATTCCATTACAGTTATTTCCGGTAACGGAACTGCGGGCAGCGCTGATGGCCAGGGCACAGGCGCCCAGCACTATTACCCATATGGGATTGCGCTTGATGCCGCCAACGGCAATCTCTATATTTCTGACCAGCATACCCATGTTATCCGCAAGATTGAATTAAATAATAATAACACGGTTACTACCATTGCGGGCCAGGCTAATACAAGCGGCAACGCCGATGGCCAGGGGTCTCAGGCCAGGTTCAACTTGCCCACCAGCCTGGCGCTTGATGGCAACGGTAATCTTTACGTAGCAGATGCTCAAAATAATACTATCCGGAAAATTGAGCTGAATAACAATAATACCGTAACTACTGTGGCGGGCTTGGCAGAGACAACAGGCAGCATGGACGGGAACGGATCTCAGGCCCGTTTTTATTATCCAACCGGCCTGGCCTTATTTGGTAATAATATTCTTTTTGTAGCAGACTTCTATAATGGACGCATTCGCAGGATCGACTTGAATAACAATAATGCGGTAACCACCGTAGAGGGAGATAACGGAAATTTGGATAATGCGGCAGAATCAATAACATTAGATGGCGCCGGCAATTTATACCTTTCCGATATATTCAATTCAGAGATCAGGAAAATGGCGTTAAGCAGCACATTACCGGTTACTTTTGGCAGCATCTCTGCCAGCTTTAACGGCAGTGAACTTAACATTAACTGGCAAACCCTTTCTGAAACCAATAACGACCATTTTGAAGTACAGGTATCTGAAGATGGCAAAAATTTTACTATCGTTAATACGCTTGCATCGAAGGCTCCCAATGGTAACTCTGATAGTTTGCTCGAATATAACCTGTCGTTTAGCTTAGGGGCTTCTGCTGCCTTATCAGGATTGGGTGTACTGTCGTTACTGGCCCTCGCGGTTCCCGGTAAAAGGAGAAAATGGATGAGTATTGCGGCTTCGTTTGTCATAGGTGTTGCCGTATGGAGCAGCTGTACAAAAACGGGCACAGCGGCAATCTCCGGGATGAAAAAAGCTTACGTACGTATCGCCCAGGTAGATAAGGATGGTACAAAAAGCTACAGTAAAATAATCGTTATAAATAACAGCCGGTAATTACAAAGAAGGTAAAAGTACATCAATAGTAGCTACTTTTCGGGCAAAGCTTTTTTGATCCGGGCGTTTCATTTCGGCCGTAAACGCTGCAGGTATCCTGTTAATAGAGCCGTTTTGCTACTGTTTTAACTCTTTATCGTGCGGCTCCTTTTCTTTAACCACCAGCAACCAGTCCTTTTCCATTGGCAGGTAACCATGGTCGTAACAAAAAAAATAAGTAGCCCCTTTTTTAGTGGTGTACTGATGCGTAAAATACCTGAATTGAAATCCCAGATCCGAAAGCTTTTTCCGGTTCACTTTGGTGGTTTCCTGTCCGGGTATAAGTAAAGAAACAAGCAGGTTCCGGTTCTTTTTTAAAATATTATTGATATTACGGAAGTGGCTGCTGTCGGTGCCCTTTACCTGGTTATTATACACATTCCGGCAATAGTCATCACAAAACTTCTTGTCGCTCCGGCCCTTTACGGGCTTACCACAGGCCAGGCATTTTTTAGGTAGCATTTCCATATGTAGCATTTAATAACGGGAAATTACAGAAAATATTTTTAATAAAAAATATAAGTACAGTGATTCTCAATTGATTGTAGGGTGTAACCGTTTATAAACGTTTATTATCGTAAGTAAACCTTTAAAATACGATTACGGGCCTGGTGTCATCCCATCTTTGTGTTGCCGGCGGGGAGCGCTACCGGCCGGTTGAAATAAAAAATTATTAAAACCGTCCCGCTTGGGCGGGGCACAAAATTTACAACTATGTACGCACTTAAAAACAAAGTTCAGTTAATAGGAAATTTAGGTAATACTCCCGAAATCAGGACTATGGAAAACGGTAAAAAAATGGCCCGCTTCACTATCGCCACCAATGAAATCTATAAAAATGCCAAAGGAGAACGGGTAAAAGAAACCCATTGGCATAATATAGTAGCCTGGGGACAGATAGCCGAAATTGCGGATAAATACCTGCATAAAGGCAAAGAAGTAGCTATTGAAGGCAAACTGGTCAACCGCAATTATGTAGATAAAGCTGGCGTTAGGAAATATATTACCGAAGTGCATATCAATGAGCTGTTGCTAATGGGCAGGAGCGACAATGCTTTGGATGATTAACTGCAATACCTGCTCACAGAAGTACTCAAAATAACAGTTCCTGTTATTAATTGCCGCGGGGCTGTCTAAAGTATCCACTGGTATATTTACCTCGGGCGTAGCGGGATGAATAAATTTTAAACAGGCTCTTATCCCTGCCAGATTTTTTCAACTACATCTCGTTTCGGCCTGAATGGGACCTCTTTAGATAGCTCCGTTGTAATTATTTCCTGCTTTGGGGGGAGCGGAAATGTGAATATATCCCAGTATGCGCGGAATGGGGTTTTTCACTTTTCTTTGCTGTGAAATAAATTATACCGCTGTTTTTAGTTGTTATCGAAAAAGTTTATACATACCCGGTACCGTCTTATCGCCATCTCCACACATTTTCGTAAATTCGCCTTATGGCAATCTTTAAATTCAGGATATATTTTGAAGAGGACGACAGTATTTACCGCGATGTGGTGATTAAGCATACGCAAACCTTTCAGCAATTGCACGAAACTATTTTAAAAGCATACGAGTTCGATAATAAACACCAGGCCACTTTTTACCGTAGTAATGATAACTGGCAGCAGGGGCGTGAAATTACATTAGAGAAGTACGATAAAAAATACAGGGTAGAGCCGCTGATAATGGCCGAAACCACTATAGGATCTGAAATTAAAAATACCAACCAGCGCTTTACCTATACTTACGATTTTCATAAGCAATGGAATTTTTTAATTGAGTTGATCAATGTTTCAAAAGACGCCGACAGCCGGACAGAGTACCCATCTATTGTGCGCTCAGAAGGTATTGGTCCTAAACAATACGGTACAAAAGGACTGCTGGGCGACAAATTTGCCGATATTGAGGAAAAATATGATCTCACCCGTGGAGCAGAAGGTTTTAATGAAAAAGGCGAGGATGGGCAAGATATGAGTGTAGAAGCGGCAGATGAATACCAGGATGAAGAAGATTAAGTCCTGATAGCGTCTAAATTCAAAATCTCAATTTTCAGATATCAAATCGTTAATTGTTATTGCAGGCCCTACTGCCGTAGGTAAAACCGCCTATGCTATCGAGGTAGCACGGCACTTTGGCTCCGTTATTCTTTCGGCCGACAGCCGGCAATGTTTCAGAGAGCTGAATATTGGTGTGGCAAGACCCCCGGCAGAAGAACTGCACCAGGTTCCTCATTATTTTATTGCTTCACATAGCATATATGAAAATATCACCGCTGCATGGTACGAGACCTACGCTCTAGGTTTGTTACAGCAATTGTTCAGGGTACACGATGTGGTAGTAGTTACAGGTGGAACAGGTCTGTATATTAAGGCATTAACCGAAGGGCTGGATGTTATTCCAACGGTAGATGAAAGCACCAGGCAGCACATTATACAGCATTATAAAGCCCAGGGGCTTCCCTGGCTGCAACAGCAATTGCAGCTCCATGACCGCTTATTTTCTGCCAAAGGCGAAATGCAAAATCCGCAACGTATGATGCGTGCGCTGGAAGTAGTGCTGGCTACAGGGCAATCTATTTTAAGCTTCAGAAAACGGGAAAAAATGCCCCGCTCCTTCAATATTATACAGGTGGGCCTGGAACTTCCCCGGGAAATATTATATGAAAGAATCAACTCCCGGGCAGACCTGATGATAAAGGCGGGACTGGAAACAGAGGTGCGCAGCCTTTTGCCTTACAGGCACCTCAATGCCCTGCAAACCGTGGGTTATAAAGAGCTGTTTGATTATTTTGACGGAATGATTTCTTTACAGTCTGCTATAGAACTTATAAAGCAAAATACCCGCCGCTATGCCAAAAGACAAATGACCTGGTTTAAGCGGCAGGCGGCTATGCACTGGATCAACCCGCAGTCAGAACAAAATATTATTCCAGAAATTACACATTTGCTGGGCTGATTATAGTAGCCGCATCAGGCAATAGCAGTATCTTTGCCAGATGATTCAGGATGAAGAAACCCAGCAGGAACCTGCTTTTAATAACGACCCTTTGGATGGCAGCGAGGGAGCCCTGCTGCAAATAAGTAAATGGACAAGACAGATTGCTGTAATTGGTTTTGCTATCGGCTCTTTTATAGTTGTGGTAATGCTGTTCAGCGGTGCCCAGATATTAAAAACCATCGGCGCTGCATTGCCGGTAACTTTTGCCGGTATATATCCAATACTGGTAGTGTCATTTTTTATCCTGTTTTTCCTGGCAGCATTGGTATTGTTTTATCTTTATAAGGCATCACAGCTACTGTTGCGGGGAGTGCAGCAAAAAAACAGTGCATTATTATCTCAGGCTTTTACGCACATCAAGAACTTTTTTATTGTGGTTATTGTTTTTGCAGCCCTTCAGCTGGTTGTTAATCTTTCTAATTTATTGAACTAATGGAACCCTTTCAGCAACAGTATACAATTATGCCTGCCAATCCGGTACACCGTACTGTTTTGTCAGCAGCTAAAATTGCCGGTATAGCAGCTATTATTTCACTGGCGGGGAGTTTGGCCGGGGTTACCGCTACGCTATCAGGCCCAGCTCCTGCAGTTGCCACTCCGGCCCGCGAAGGTTTTGATGAGCAAACTATGCAGCAACTGGTACAAAGCAGCACATATATATCCGTTTTTATATCCCTGGCTATTAGTGCACTGGCCTTTTATTTCCTGTTTCGCTTTTCCAGGTTGGCTAAAGCGGCCATCAATAATGGCGATAGCAGCAAGCTGGGCACGGCTCTGCAGAGTCTGGCGGGTTATTTCAGGATATGGGCGGTAATTATGTTCCTGATCATCGCGTTATTTGTGCTTTCGCTGATAGGGGGCATATTCGGCGGTGCTATGGGAGGATAGGCTTCTACTTCGCCGACAGATAGTTATAATCCTTTAGCAAATTTTCCAAAAACTCATGAGGGTACATATCCGTTTGTATCTTCAGGTAGGTTTTTACCTTTTCGGCGGCTACGGCAAGCTGCTCCTGCTTTCCTGATTTTCCTGCATCGCTGAGCAGATTCTTAATAATATTCAGGTCCCGGTCGCTGATCCGCATCACTTCAGGAAACCGGGGTGTATAGCCTGCTTCCACCTCCCTGAATATAGTGTTATGCAGGCTTTCTTTAACCGAGGTTTTAATAACAATGGTTTGCGCCAGTATATCGCCGATACGTTGCGCCCTTTTTGAATTAGCCACCAGTATAATATCAGCTACTAAAAAGCCCATTCCAAATAAAAAGGTTATGACACTTTCCACTCCGCCCCCACCTGCCATGAAGTAAATAAGCAGGTATAGCAGAATCACAATCCACAGGTCTGATATACGCAGCAGCCAGCGTATCAGCAACTGGCTTACTGATGGCCGCCCGCCATTCATACTTACTACCCGCAGCTTTGTCATTTTTTTGCCGATACTCTGCCCGTTGGAGGTTAGCTCCCAGATGATATGATACACAAACACCGGCGACATCAGTACCAGCCACAGGGACCATTCATCCCGGCCCCAGTAGAGCAGGCTCATTATATAACTAACGAGCATTATATAAAGGTATTGCACCAGTATATCAATAAAAAGCGACAGGGCACGCCTTCCCAGTCCGGGGGCATCAAACTCCAGACTGATGTTAAAGCTGGTAGGCACACTTACAACGGGCATATAAAATCTTTACCGGAAAATAATGTTTTTGCTTAAAATGTCAAAACCAGAAAAATCTTGAAAGAAAGATAGGGGTAAAAAGCTGTTGAGTTGTATTGTAGATAGTAATGTTATTTTTGCGGAGCTAAATGGCCCTGGACAGTGTTCAATACAAAAAGGTTTTTGACCTTCATTATGAAGCGTTATATGGGTACGCCTGTTCTATTTTGATGGCAGAGACCTATGTAGATGATATTGTACAAAACGTTTTTATCAGGCTTTGGCAAAACCGCCATTCGGTAAAGCCCGATACGGTAAAAGCTTATTTATACACTTCCGTCAGGAACGAATGCCTGAATCATTTGAAGCATAAAGGTGTTCAGGCGGTGCATACAAAAAATACGCTGGTTACCAGCAGCGAGATCGACAATAATAATAGCAATCCTGCAGAACAAAAAGAGTTACATGAGAAGATACAATACCTGCTTAACCAGCTTCCGGAAAAATGTGCTACCGTCTTTTACATGTGCCGTCAGCTGGGTATGAGCTACAAAGAAGTGGCAGAAGCGCTGGGGATTTCGGTTAAAACAGTAGAAAACCAGGTGTCGAAAGCGCTGAAATTTTTACGAAGCGGATTAGCAGCGTACCTGGTGAGCGTGGTGCCTTTATTTATTCTTAAACTTATCAATTTATAATATATGGAGCATAAGTTGATAGCTTTTTATGAACATGCGCTGGATGCTTCGGAACAAAAAGAAGTGGAGCAATGGCTTGAGGCTGACCCTGCCCATAAAAAAATATACGATGATACGGTTACGATCTGGAAAAAATCCAAATCACGCCATTCATATTCACTTTATAATAAAGAGCAGGCATGGGAGCGGTTACAGCAACAGCTTAACAATAATCTTTCTGAAATACCCCCAAAGAAAGGCGGGCTGGTTACTTTTAGCTGGTGGAAATTCAGTGCCGCAGCCGCTTCTGTGGCAGCGGTGCTCCTGGTGTTTGTATTTATTAATAAACCCCGGCCCGGGCAATTTACAGCACAGCAGGAACATCTGAAAGTCTCCCTGGACGACCATAGCCTTGTTACATTATTTCCTCATGCAGTACTGCTGGTTTCCCCAGATTTTAATAAACGCATGAGAACCGTAACCCTGAAAGGCAATGCCCGCTTTGATATTGCCAAAAACCCTGATAAGCCTTTTATTATTCATAACAATGATATGGAGGTAGCGGTACTGGGCACTTCGTTTACCATACAGCAGGGTAAAGACTTCAATACTGTATTTGTGCACAGCGGTAAAGTAAAGGCCAGTTTACAGGAACAATCTATTATCGCTGTTGCCAGGCAAAAAATTGTGAGGGACAATAAAACCAACCAGCTGAAACTGGTGAATATCACTGCCGATATTGATGAGATACTGCAAACCCAAACCATAAAAGTGAGAGATATGCGTATTGATAGCCTGGCGCACCTGCTGGAAGACCTGTATAATATTGAAGTAAAGCCAGACGCCACTATAAATAGCCGGAAAATAACAAGTACGTATTTTATGGGGTCAGAAACGCCTGAACAGATCATGGAAAATATCGCGCTCACCATTAATGCTTCCTGGAGTAAAGAGGGCAATCAATATATCATTACTAAATAAATCCTGCTTGAAAAAATATTGTATTCTTTTGCCGCTGCTTATTATCAGTTATTTATTGCCGGCACAAAACGCATTGCTTCAGAGAGTGGTTTCTGTAGACTTCAGAAATATAACCATGTATGATGCTTTGACACAGATAGAAAACAGGGCAGCCGTATATTTCTCTTATGATAACCAGTTCATCAAAAATCAAAAGAGGATCTCTTTCTCGGCCAGTAATAAAACTGTGAAAGAAGTGCTGGATATGATCCTGGACAATGAATATCAGTATATCGTTAACAACAATAAGATCGTTATCAGGAAAAAAGAGCAGGAATATATGGTAGTGCAGGGGCTATTTACGGATAATACCGACCAGAAGCCGATTGAATATGTAACGGTATATGAGCCAGAGCTAAAAATAGGTACCATGTCGAACGAGCAGGGGCATTTTTCTATTAAAGTACCCATACCTATCAGCAACACCATTAAACTGGTAGCCAATCGTATTTCGTATTACGACACTACATTTATGGTGGATAGCAAGGGCAATCACCCTTTGCAGATCGGTCTGACGCCCCGTGTCACCACAGAAGAAGCCATTACCATCCGGTCTGTAGAAAGGCACTGGCTGGCAAAAAGCCTCATCAGCACCAGGCAAAAATTCAATAGCCTCAACCTGAAAAGTTATTTCTATCAGCGTAAGTTTCAGTTAGGCTTCTGGCCGGGTATAGGTACCAAAAGTGCACTGAAAGGGCAACAGGAAAACAAGCTTTCCTTTAATGTATTCGGAGGATATGCAGCACAGGTAGACGCACTGGAAATAGGAGGACTGTTCAATATAGTACAGAAGCACGTGCGCTCTGTGCAGATAGGAGGGCTGTTCAATATTGTAGGAGGCACTGTGAACGGCGTACAGATAGGGGGGCTTTATAATGATGTAGGAGATACAATGACCGGCCTGCAGATAGGGGGATTAGCCAATATAAATAAAAGCAGCACCAGGGGATTGCAAATAGGAGGACTCTATAACAAGAACCAGGAATTTACAGGGTTACAGATCGCCGGGTTGATCAATAACTCCGGGAATATTGATAAGGGAATGCAGCTAAGCGGGCTGGTTAACCGTACCGCAGCTTTTAAAAAAGGATTTCAGCTATCGGGTTTGGTTAATGGAACAGGAAATATAAACGGCGCACAGGTAACGGGATTACTTAATATTGCGAAAAAGATCAATGGATTCCAGTTAGGCGTATTTAATATTGCTGATACGCTGAACGGCGTTGCTGTAGGGCCCTTTAATTACAGCAGGAACGGTAAACATTCCTTATCCGTTTCTGTACAGGAAAACAACCAGCTGAATATAAGCTATAAGTCTGGCAGCTATGCTTTGTATAATATATTACAGGCAGGCATTATTAACACAGGCGCTACAGGACGGCATTATATATTTGGCTATGGCCTGGGCAGCGAATGGGCTTTGAAAAGAAAACTAAAAATGGCGGCGGAGCTGATCCATCTTTATTATACGCCTGCTGATCATTTTAATACCGATTACAGCAATATATCACTGCAGCCTTTGCTGATCTGTCAGCTGTATAAAAATATACAGCTATTTGTGGGACCAAGACTGCAGTACCGTTTGCCCGTTTATGACCAGGAAAGCAGCTATTATAAAGGTTTTCATAAAAATTCTCTCTCTTTAGGCCAGGGGAAAAACGATGCTTTTCACCTGGGCTTTTCCCTGGGTATAAATATTTTTTAAGCCGGCATAGGGGTAACAGGCATTTAATGTGTATCAGGGATATACATTAAATATATGCACATCAAAAAAACATTTTTATTTACTGCCTTAGTTATTACCGGCTTTTATAGCAAGGCCCAGGAACCCGTAGCTAACAGTGTTCACCTGGGTTTTGTTACACCTGTAAGCACACAAGGCAGGCTTGCAAAGAAGATCAGCCCCGTCTTTTCTTTGCAGGCATTACAGGGATTAAATCTCAATAACAAAGGGGTAGCTATTGCTGGCTTATACACCAGGCTTTATGGCAGTAATCGCGGCTTGCTGGTTAGCGGGTTGGCCAACCAGGTTAGCGGCTCAGATAAAGGGCTTTCTGTTGCCGGGTTATACAATGGGGCCGCAAACGGACGGGGTGTACAGGTAGCAGGGCTTCATAACCAAAAAGCGGGTAACGGCCTTATTCAAATTGCAGGCTTAAGTAACTACAGCCGTTACGAAGTATTACAAATCGGGGGAATCGTCAATAGTTCACAATACGCCCATTACCAGGTAGCCGGACTTATTAACATCGCCCGGTCAGTGAAAGGAGTACAGGTTGCAGGCCTGGTCAATATTGCAGATAGTTCAGATTACCCGATCGGCATTTTAAACTTTATAAAGAACGGGGAGCAACAAATCGGCATCCAGGTTTACGACGATGCTTCTGCTAATGTATTGCTTCGCACCGGAGGGCGTAAAACATATGGGATCATAGGAGCCGGAGCTGGTAATGAGCAAAAAAAGACGGTACTTCAAATGGAAGCAGGCGTCGGCTACAGGATACCTCTTAGCTACAGGCTGAGAATAAATACAGAGGTTGTTGCCATAAGTAAGACCGATTTTATTTTCTGGAAACATACCCAGTCATTAAGAGCATTGCTGGGATATAAAGTAAGCCCGGCTATTGAAATTACCGCGGGGCCGGCACTGAATACCTATGATTATTCCGATTCTAAGATTTTTGGCAGCAATTATATGTGGAAGTTCACTAAAAGAGCATCATCCCTTTACTTCACCGGAGCGCTTACCGGCGCTATTAATATCAGTTTATAATCAATTAAAACATCTAATTAAAAATACACACATGAAATCATTAGTAGTAGCAGTATCTGCATTAGCATTCATTTCCATTATGGCAGGTTGTAAAAAAATATTTCCTGAAGGCCCGGCAATAAGAGAAACAAGATCTGTGGCCGATTTCGACAGGGTAGAAGCCACTTTTAGCGGCAACGTGGAATTTGTACAGGGCCCGGCTAAAAAAGTAGAAGTAGAAACGGCACATAATATCCAGGACTATGTTCTTACCGAGGTAATAGCTAATAAGCTGGTGTTAAGAACAAAACCTAACGTTACAATCAAACACGGCAGCGTTACCATCTATGTATCTAACCCAACGCTTACCGGCGCTGCACTTACTGGCTCTGGAAATATTGTTGTTCAAAGTGATGTTACCACACCGGCTTTAGACCTGAAGATCAGCGGGAGTGGTAGTATTTCTATTCCCCGGTTAACCGCAACATCCCTGAAGGCGGTTCTTACAGGAAGTGGCAATCTTAGCCTACAGGGGGGCGGCGTTCAAAAGCAGGAGCTTACTATTACCGGCAATGGAGATTATAACGCCAGCTCTATGCGTAGTGAAGAAGCTAAAGTAACGCTTACCGGGTCGGGTGATGCGAGGTTGTGGACCGAAAACCGGCTGGAAGCTACTATCACAGGGAGTGGTGATGTATGGTATACAGGTACTCCAACTGTTAGCACTTCTATATCCGGTTCAGGAAAAGTAAGAAAAATGTAAGATTCTGTAAAATTCTGTAAAACTCCTGCTATGCTTATTGCAAGTATCATTCTATACTTCATCAGGAAGTACAGAAAAAGAAAGTCGCTCATACAACTATCGTCGCGGGTGGCTAAAATTTCTTTAAGTACTAAAACAACCTGAAACCCTTTTAAAGTATGAGTATGATTGTTATGAAAGAAAAATATGCGGTAATTACCGGAGCCAGCCAGGGTCTTGGCTGTGCCTTTGCTAAAGAGCTGGCGGCCCAAAAGCTCAACCTGGTGCTAATAAGCCTGCCAGGCCAGAATCTTTGCAGGCTGGCTTTGCATCTTTCCGGCGCATATAATATAAAGGTAAGTTACTACGAAACCGATCTTTCTGTAAAGGAAAATGTAATAAGTCTTTGCGAATGGCTGAATAGAAATTTCAATATTTATGTGCTCATTAATAATGCTGGGTTGGGCGGTACCCAAAAATTCACTGACGCCTCTGTACAATATATCAACAGCATTATACAGGTAAATGTGCTGGCTACCTCCCTGCTGACACACCAGCTACTGCCCAACCTGCTAAGGCAGCCGCAGGCTTATATTCTAAATGTTTCCAGTATGGCAGCCTTTTCTCCTATTGGTTATAAAACCGTATATCCTGCATCTAAAACATTTATTCATTCCTTTTCGAGAGGGCTGAGCGAAGAATTAAAAAATACGGGAGTAGTGGTCAGCGTTGTGAATCCGGGTGCAATGGCAACCAACGAGGAGGTGTGTAGGCGCATTAAAAAACTGGGCTATATAGGGCGGCTTACTTTGCTACAGCCCGAAAAAGTAGCCGGGCGCTGTATCAGGCAGCTATTCAAAAAAGATAAGGTAATCATGGTAAACCCCTGGAGCTGGCTGATTATGGCATTGCTTCCTATCTGGATAAAACTGCCATTGCTTACCTATAATATAAAAAAGGAAATACGATGACCATATTTGTTACAGGCATCAGTGGTTTATTGGGTACCAATCTCACGTTACTTTTATTAAAGAAAGGCCATACGGTTAAGGGATTGGTAAGGAACAAAAAAACATTCAGGCAGATCCGGAATGAACACCTGCACCTGGTGCAGGGTGAATTACAGGACGATCTTTCCCCCCATTTGAAAGATGTGGATGTCGTTATACATGCCGCTGCTGTTACCCGGCAAAACCTTACCCGCTATTCCGACTACTACAAAATAAACCATACGGCAACTGTGCAGCTGATGCAGACCGCCATTAAGATGAACGTTAAAAAATTTATTTATGTCAGTTCCGCTAATACCATAGGTTACGGATCAGCCGATACGATAATCGCCCCGGAACATAAGCCAATGAAAGAACCATTTACACGGTCATTCTATGCTAGAAGCAAAGCCGCAGCAGAGCAATATGTGCTTCAGCAGTGTAATAAAATAGATGTAATTATTATAAACCCTACTTTTATGATCGGTGCATACGACAGCAAACCCAGCAGTGGAAAGATCATTTTAATGGGGATGAAGCGCCGGCTACTTTTCTGTCCGCCGGGAGGTAAAAATTTTGTAGCCGTATCTGATGTGGCTATGGTTATTGAGCAATGTATACATGCAGGCCAAAACGGAAAACGTTACCTGGTTACTGGAGAAAACATAAGCTACGCTGATTTTTTTAAAAAGATCAGGCAGCAGACACATAAAATGCAATGGATCATCCCACTTCCCCGTATTATACTAAACGTAATGGGCTATATGGGCGATGGGCTTCGTTATTGTAACATACAGACCAGCCTTAGCAGTAATAATATGGGCATACTTTGCATCAATAATTTTTACAGCAACAGCAGTTCTGTTAAAGAGTTACAGGGCCAATGCCAAAACATTAATGAAGCCATTACGGAAACCATCCGCTATTTTAAGGGGCATCATTAATTTGCCAGGGTTTTAAAATCAAAGGAATATTATACAGGAAAGCTATTATAACAAATTATTTCGTAGCTCTGATTACCCCGCGAAAATAGCCGATAGATTCCGCAATACCCATAAAAGGATTATCCATGTTTCGTTCGTGCTCAAGACTTACAACACCTGAATAGCCTGTTTTACGAAGCATTTTTACTAACGCGGGAAAGTCGATGATGCCGCGGCCCACTTCTACAGAGTAGCCAAGCTTTGTACTTCCTGTTACATCTTTTAAGTGCATATCAAATACCCGGCTATGATATTTCTTCAGATCCTTTACCGGGTCTTTCCCGTTGCGCGTATCATGGCCTATATCGAGGCACATACCCATACGGGGATCAAGGTCTTTTACATTCTTCCACACATCATCGGCATCGGGATATAAAGGCATATCAGGGCCGTGCAGATGTATAGCATATTTCATATCGTATGCTTTCACTTTTTCATTTACGTAAGGAAGCAGCTCATAATTGGGTACGCCAACGATCAGTTTTACTCCTACTCTTTTTGCATACTCGAAAGCGGTATCCACAGCGCCTTTAGTTCTCATATAAATAGGGCCCACGGCATAGCCGGTTACCCCCTTCGATTTCAGTTTTTCGTGAAAGGCTGCAATTTGCGCTGGATTGCTGTTGAGCGGTAAATGAAAATCCTTAATACATAGATAATGTACATCTGCTCTTTGCAGGGTCTCCAGTGTTTTATCCAGGTCAAATTTTGCAAATGTATACCCAGCCATACCTACTTTAAATTTTTCGTAGGTATCTGCAGGTGGCTGCGGATCTGGTTTTACAGCTGGCTGCGCATTTAAAAAAAGGGAAACAAAAAGCACAGGCGGTAATGCAAAAAATAATCGTTTCATAATTATGAGCTATTAAGGCTACGAATGTAATAAAAAGCTACCTGTAATGCTAAACTATTGTTATTGCTAATAAAAGACGAACTCGGGCTGATCTTCTATTAATTCGTGCAGGTCTGTAGCTTGCGCTTACCTCTGCCAATGCATGCCCATCTCTTCATTACATCATCTTCGCAAGGTTTCCAAGCTGCTTTAATTTCAGACCTAAATTATCAGACCAGGGTAAACCGATACACAGGCGCATACAGTTTTTAAATTGATTTTGTAAAGTAAACATCCTGCCCGGCGCAATACTTATACGCTTTTTCAGGGCATGGTTGTATAGCTCTGTGGTATTAATTTCTTTTGGAAGTTCTACCCATAGGGCAAGCCCACCCTGTGGCCGGCTTATTTTAGTTCCGCAGGGGAAATGTTCTGCAATGGCCAAAGCATAACGCTGATAGTTTTCCTGTAGCGTTTTTCGAAGATAGCGGAGATGATTTTCATACCGGCCTGTCATCAGGAAATTGCCAACAGCCTCGTGAATTACAGAAGTCGCAGATATAGAATGCACGAGTTTCAATTTTAATACCTGTTCTTTGTACTTCCCGGGAGCAACCCACCCTACCCGATAACCGGGAGCAAGTGTTTTAGATACAGAGCCACACCATAAAACATTACCCTCCTTGTCAAAAGACTTACAGCATTTCGGACGTTCAGCACCAAAATGAATATCCCCATAAGTATCATCTTCAATAAGCGGAATATTATATTTTGCCAAAAGAGATATGATCTCTTTTTTGTTGTCATCAGGCATGCAATAACCCAAAGGCGTATTGAAATTAGGCACTAACAGACAAACCTTTATCTTAGGTAATAATTTTTTAAATGCATGAATATCTATCCCGGTTACCGGGTGTGTAGCCACTTCCAGCACTTTTAACCCCAAACTAACGGTAAGCTGCAAAATACCCGGATAGCAGGGGCTTTCTAATGCCAAAGTATCACCGGGTTTGGTTAACGCCATCAGGCATAGGGCCAAAGCGTTCATACATCCGTTAGTTGTGATCACGTCGCTTTCGTTTAAGTGCCCTTTCCAGGCTAATGAACGGGCCGCTATCATTCTTCGCAGTTTTACATTACCCTGCAAAGGTTCATATTCTGTTCCTCCATCTTCCAGTTGCCTTGTAGCTAATACAATTTCTTTTTTCAGTTTTGCCAATGGTAACAGGTTACCAGAGGGTATACCGATAGAAAAAAGTGTTAGGTCATTACGCCCCATAGTGGAATAAACACTACTGATTAATTGATCGGGTTCGGTATTACTGGCAACAGGTAAGGGTTGACTTACTTCAGGCAAAGGCAGTTTTAAATAATTTAACGGGCTTACAAAATAACCTGATCGGGGTTTTGCCTGTATAAGTGATTGGGCTTCTAATTCAAGAAATACCCTCTTTACAGTATTTGCACTTATGCCCTGTTCTTTGCTCAGCATTCTTACGGAAGGCAACCGCTCACCGGCTTTCAATACGCCTGTTTTGATTTTATTGGCAATGTTACCGGCTATCTCGTTATATAAAAAATCTTTCTTCACCATGCAAATTTAACGGCGATCGTTGAAGCTAAAATTATAACGGTATTTGTTGGTGTCGGTTGCTAAAGTTTACACCAGTTTAGAGAAGGGAATTTTTTTGTCTTATTGCAAGAGAATATACCTATCTGCCACCTGGTATTTGCTCTTTCATCTGTTTGATTTTCTGTCCTGGACTTTAGTGATGTGAACAGCTTTCGTAATGATTGATTGCTTGGTCGATGCCTGGTCATGAATACAGATCACCTAACAAGCTATGATAATTTAGGGCAATGTTATTATAAGCTTAGTCTATAATTTATCTGCGTTTTGAATGATAAATTCTGCCCTTTGTTTTACAGTTGTCTTTGGAACTTCAATAAAGTTATAACCAAAGTCAAGATATGTTTCTTTCATTTTCTTAAATGTAAATACGGCTTCTCCCCAACTTTGTTTTCTTTCATTGTCTGTTTCGTAGATTTCCTGCCAGGGCGGGAGTATAAAAACATTGCTATTATATGGACGGCGTGCCGCTACTTCTATTATTTCATTTGACACCGGGATATGCTCCATTTTCATATAGCAAATAGTATCTAAAATTCCTCTGTCAAAAAAAATGAAATTTGAAAAGGCTCTGGTATTTACTTCATCATAGCGTCTTAAAGATGCTTCCAACATCAGCCTTGCATAAAGTTCTTTATTTTTCCAGGGCAACCCTTCGCTGTTGATCTCGATCTGCTCCTTTATTATTCTTCTTGCATCTTCCGGTATAGTTTGAAAACCGTAACTATTTAGTTCATTAATCAACGATGTTTTTCCTACACCGGGCCCACCTGTTATTACACAAAAGGCTTTTTTATTCGTTTTCACTCTTTATTAGTAATATAAAATTATATAAATCTTTCAGCAGGCATATTTTTAAAAGGTACCTGTTAACCTGGTTTTAAAACTTCCTGCATTTCAATACTTCCACCACCTGGTCAAAAACAGGTGGGCTTTTGTCATTGCTACTCGCTTCATCATGGTATCCGAATTTACCACCATGTAACCGCTGACAAATTCTTTGATTTCGGCATATGGTCCGCCCGTTAACGCAAATTCTTTCATTATTTAAAATTTTTACTGTTCGATGTGACGAGGATTGAGATGGCCGGCCGGGGGATAAAGTTCGTGATTTTTAGGGTTTGTTTTCAATCAAAGTAAAAGCGCTTTCATTTATTGTTGTTTTCTCTTTATTTCAGCTTTTTTAAAAATATTCTTTACATTCTTAATGCTGCTTTCAACTGTGTCCATTAAAATATCAAAAACTGTGGCTGTGTTTATTGATAGGTGTTGCCGAATTTTGCATCAAGGTATTATTAGAATTGAATATGAATAAAGTAAAAGAAAATGCGGCACAAGGCTGGTTAAACGGCCTTATTGGTGTGATACTTTTTAGCGGCTCATTACCAGCAACAAGAATAGCAGTTTTAGAATTTAACCCCCTGTTTCTTACAGCAGTCCGGGCTTCTATTGCAGGAATACTGGCCCTTATGACTTTGTTCGTCTTTAAAGAAAAGCGTCCGGCCCGAAATCAAGTTTTTCCATTGGCTATTGTGGCTATTGGTGTAGTGGTGGGCTTCCCCTTATTAAGTGCATTGGCATTGCAATACATTACCTCGGCTCATTCCATTATTTTTATAGGTATATTACCTATAGCAACTGCTATATTCGGTATTATTCGTGGAGGTGAACGCCCACGGCCTGTATTTTGGGCCTTCTCTGTTGCAGGTAGTCTTTTAGTAGCAGGTTATGCTGCAGCGCAAGGTCTTACCGCTTCGCCTTTAGGTGATATTTTAATGCTTGGAGCAGTCATTCTTTGCGGATTGGGTTATGCAGAGGGGGCAAAATTAACAAAAACATTAGGCGGCTGGCAGGTTATCTCCTGGGCGCTAATACTTTCGCTGCCTGTAATGCTGCCCCTTGCTTTTGTTTACATCCCTTCATCTTTTGGAGACGTTAGTACAGGAGCCTGGGCTGGCCTGGCTTACGTGTCATTGTTCAGCATGTTTATCGGTTTTATTTTCTGGTACAGAGGCCTGGCGCAGGGCGGTACTGCAACTGTAGGCCAGTTACAGTTGTTGCAGCCATTTTTAGGTTTGGCATTGGCTGCTTACTTACTTCACGAGAAAGTATACATTGGTATGTTAGCCGTTACGGCAGGCGTAATACTGTGTGTAGCCGGCACGAAAAGATTTGCCGGCTGATACAGTGGATTCACCGGTTGTCTTAATACCTTTTTGGGGCTTTATACTTTTCTTAAGCTGGTGACGTGAGGTATTTATAAGATAATAAAAATTGACTTCGGGGCATACTACCCCATTAAAATTTTGTATTTTAGATTTTAAACAAATTTTAATTGAGAGAAGCGCTTTTTATTAAGAAGAATAAGGAAAGATGGCTGAAGAACGAGACTGAGCCGCCTACATCGCCCGATGAAATGGCAGGCAGCTTCACGCAAATAGTTGATGACCTGGCTTATGCCAAAACCTTTTACGGCAACAGTAAAACGGTTCAGTATCTTAATAAACAGGCTGCCAAAATATACCTTGATATATACCGCAACCGCAAGGAAGAAACCAGCCGTCTGAAAACCTTCTGGAAATATGAGCTGCCACTGACCATTCAAAGGCACCATAAAACATTGCTCTTCTCTTTTGTGCTCTTTGCCGTTTTCTTTTTGCTGGGCTTTTTTGTGTCGCAACAGGATGTAAATGTAGCGCGGGATTTCTTTGGAGACAGATATGTAAACCAAACTATTGAGAACATAGAAAAAGAAAACCCCTTTGGTATTTATGAGGGAGGCAACCCTCTCCTGATGTGGTTGGGTATTATGGTGAATAATATTAAGGTAGCTTTCCTGTTTTTTATATCAGGTATTTTTGCAGGCATTCCCACTATGTATAAGCTGGCCGAAACCGGGGCTATGGTAGGTATATTCGATGAGCTGTTCGCCTCTCACGGATACGGGTTGCAGTTCTGGCTGGTCGTATTTGTACATGGTACTTTAGAAATCACGGCTGTTATTGTAGCGGGGGCAGCGGGTTTTGTTTTAGGCAAAAGCTATTTGTTCCCCGGTACGAAAAATAGGATGGAAGCATTCAGGGATGGAGCTAAAGACGGTGTGAAGATTATGATCGGAATTGTGCCTGTATTTATTGTTGCTGCTTTTTTTGAAGGGCTTATTACCCGGCTGTATAACGATGCTCCCTGGTTCAC
Source organism: Niabella aquatica (assembly GCF_054779315.1). Lineage (NCBI taxonomy): Bacteria > Pseudomonadati > Bacteroidota > Chitinophagia > Chitinophagales > Chitinophagaceae > Niabella > Niabella aquatica. The sequence continues at coordinate 201,862 of NZ_BAAGYM010000015.1, read as the reverse complement.
CACACTGGTTACAGCAGCGTCAGCCATTTTTGTGGTTGGGTACTTTATTTTATATCCTTTAAAGCTCAGGAAGCAGGCAAAAGAGGTGCTTAATAAAATATGATTAGGAAACGAGACTTTTTACTATACTTTGTACACCTGGCTTTGGCTGTATCTGCAGCTTGCGTTACAGCAATCGCACAGACTGAATATACGGATACCCTGTCTGCCGGGCCACCTCCAGTGATTGACAGTGTGTATGATGAAAAGTACGATGATGAGGAATATTATGACAATGGGCAGAGCTATGAAGATTCGGAGAGGAAGGCCAGGGCCAATGCTTTTGACACGATTGGCAATCATTCCGGAGATGCCCTGTCCTGGCGAAAATTAAACAACGGTTATGTGCAGCGTTTAAAAAACAGTCCCGACTTCAATTATGTTAAAACCGGCATACCCAAACCTAAAACTGAAATACCAAAGGAGCAAAGCTTTGATATGAATAAGGTATGGCTGTATATAGCCATTGCGGTTTTTGTTATCATACTTGCCTGGTATGTTATAGAGAATGACCTGTTCCTTTTCAGGAAGAAAGCGGCCTCCGGTGCCACTGCCATAGTAGCTGACAGGGAAGAAGATCCTTTATCGGTTCCTTTTCCCGAAGCAATAAAAGAGGCGGCGCAAAGCAAAAACTACAGGCTGGCGGTTAGGCTGCATTACCTGCAGCTGTTAAAAACCTTATCAGAAAAAGGGATCATCAGCTATCAGCCGGACAAAACAAATTTTGACTATTTGCTGCAGGTAAGATCAACAGCACATTACCATGATTTTTTCAGCGCTACGCGTAATTACGAATATAGCTGGTATGGATTGTTCCCCATTGATGAGGCCCGGTACCGGGAGATAGAAGGCGCATTCAGTCATTTTCATCAAAAGATAAAAGCCTGATTGAAAAAGGCTTTACCATATATTTTGGGCATGTTGCTGGTAGTAGTTGTCGCTATTTATCTCTCCGGTATGCGTATGCATAAAAAAAAATCTATAAGCACCTATATCTCTCTTGATAAAAGAGACAGGAATCCGTACGGCGCTTATGTATTCCACGAAAGCCTGAAACAGTTTTTCCCTAAAGCAACATTTAAGATCAATTATAGCCACCCCGGCGACAGTAGAATTTTTGGCGATTATGCTTCTGACCAGCTATACATTATCCTGCAGCCAGCATTCAATCCCAGTAGCGATGAGGTAGACGATCTCATTACTTTTATTGACAGGGGAAATAATGTCTTTATCAGCACTTTTAATATTAACCAGCAGCTATCCCGCTTTGTAAAAGCATCATCGCAGACAAAAAATTACACGTTATACCCGTTTGGCAATTATGATAGCAACACTATGCAGGCCCGTTTGGCAACACCTCCTTTTACAGGTACTTCTATCTATACCTACCCGGGTACGTTGATAGAAGGTTCTTTTAATAAAACAGACAGCACTATCTCAAAAGTGATAGGAAGCGCTGATAATGACGCGCCCAACTTTATTCACCTTAAAAAAGGTAACGGGAACTTGTACATTCACCTTTCTCCCATGGCTCTTACCAATTACTTTTTACTATACGGCAACAATATACAGTACTTTGAAAAAATAGCCTCACTGTTCCCGGCCCGTACCCCGCTGGTAATATGGGACGAATACTTTAATTCGCACCAATCGCAGCGCCGGAACAGGAGCTGGTTTAATGCCATTATGCAAAACCCTTATTTCAGGGCAGGTATTTTAACGGCTTTATTGTTGATACTGATGTATGTGCTTACGGAAATGCGCCGTCGTCAGCGGGTGATACCTGTTATAGAAAAACCAAAGAATGATTCTCTTGAGTTTGTAAAAACCATCGGGCTGCTTTATTATGAACGGGGCGATCATACCAACCTGGCTCATAAACTAAGCACCTACTTTATGGAACATGTGCGCAACCGCTATAAAATATTTGCCAAAGACCTCGATAAAAATTTTATAGAAGCGCTTAGCTATAAGAGTGGCGTTAGTGTAAGCCTGGTTAAAGATATTGTAACCCAGATCAGCCGTATCAATAGCGAGGGCGTATTTACCGACACGGAATTAATCGCCTTTCAAAATAACATAGAAGCATTTTATAATAAAGAATAAAAACAACTATATGCAGGACCCTGTTTTTGAAAACCGCACTGACCTTAGCCGGCTGAATGAAGCGATACTAAGCATCAGCGGAGCAATAAAGAAAGTAATTGTAGGCCAGGACGAAATGATAAAGCTGATCATTACAGCATTGCTTGCCGATGGCCATGTGCTGATAGAAGGCGTGCCCGGCGTAGCTAAAACGCTTACCGCAAAACTGGTTGCAAGGGCGGTAGCGGCATCATTTATGAGGGTTCAGTTCACACCCGACCTGATGCCCTCTGATGTAATCGGCACCCCGGTGTTCAATCCAGGCGATGCGCAGTTTGAATTTAAAAAGGGACCGGTATTTGGTAATATCATATTGGTGGATGAGATCAACCGTGCGCCGGCAAAAACACAGGCCGCCTTGCTGGAGGTAATGGAAGAAAGGCAGATTTCTATTGATGGTGTTACTTATAAAATGGAACCTCCTTTTATGGTACTGGCCACGCAAAACCCGGTAGAGCAGGAAGGTACTTACCGCCTGCCCGAAGCGCAGCTGGACCGCTTTCTCTTTAAAATAGAAGTGCCCTATCCCACTGAAGCGGAAGAGCTGCAGATCCTGTCGCTGTTTCACAACATGGGCAATAACAGTGCTCTTGAAAGTATCGGCCCGGCTTTAACCGCCGTGCAGGTAAACCAGCTAAGGCAGCAGGTAAAAGAAATTCTGATAGAGGAGGAACTGCTGGCTTTTATTGCAAAGCTGGTGCACCACACCCGCAACCATAAATCTATTTACCTGGGAGCTTCGCCACGGGCTTCGTTAGCCATCATGAATGCCTCCAAAGCAACTGCTGCCATACAGGGCAGGGACTTTGTTACACCTGATGATATCATTGCCGTGGCAGCACCGGTACTACGGCACCGCATTATTCTTTCCCCTGAAAAGGAGATGGAAGGCGTGAACGAAAATGAAGTCATTAAGCAGATCATCAACGGCCTGGAGATACCGAGGTAATGTAAAATGTAGAATGCAAAACCGCCTGCCGGACGGGCAGGTATTAAATGTAGAATTTTAAATGTTTATTCATAACCCATTACTCATCACTCAATGATTTGAAATCTTTCTATCTAAATAAGATCGTTTACTACGTTGGCGGTGGCTGTGCGGTGCTCTACATGGCGGGGTATTTTTTTCCTCCGTTATATAATATAGCATCGCTGGTGCTAGTATTGCTGCTGCTTACAGTAATGGCAGATTTGCTGTTATTATATTCCAAAAAAGGCGGTATTGTCGCTATGCGTCAGTTGCCCGAGAGGTTGAGCATCAGCGACGAAAATCCTGTATCACTTTTCATTTCCAACAGGTACCGGTTTCCCGCAGTGATACAGGTCATTGATGAACTGCCTGTTCAGCTGCAAATACGGGATTGGAAGCGGGAGCTTACCATACCTGCCACTTCATCAGCTACCATTGCCTACCAGGTAAAGCCGTTTACCAGAGGCGAATATATTTTTGACAACATCAATGTAATCATAAAAGGGCCGCTTCGGCTTACCAGGAGGAGGTATTCCATTAATGCCAGGCATACGGTGAAAGTGTACCCGTCATTTATACAGATGCGGCGTTTCCAATTGCTGGCCGTTACCAACCGCCTGCAGGAAGCGGGGATCAAGCGTATGCGCAGGCTGGGCCACAGTACCGAGTTTGAACAGATCAAAGAATATGTACGGGGGGATGATTACAGAACCATCAACTGGAAAGCCACTGCCCGCCGCGGCGGAGGCCTGATGATCAATAACTACTCTGACGAAAAAAGTCAGCAGATCTATTGCGTGATCCATAAAGGCCGGGTAATGAAAATGCCTTTCGGAGGCATGACACTGATGGATCACGCCATCAATGCAGCTCTGGTATTATCGAATGTTGCAATGATAAAGCAGGATAAAGCCGGCCTGATAACCTTTGCAGAAAAGCTGGACAGTTTTATACCTGCTGATAAAAAACCCGGCCAGATGAACCTGATACTAGAATCTTTATACAAACAGCAAACCGACTTTTTAGAGGCCGATTACGAAAAGCTGTATGCCGTTATCCGCAGCAGGATCACCAACCGGGGCCTGGTAGTATTATTTACCAACTTCGAGTCGCTGGAAGGTTTAAAAAGAGAAATGCCCGCTTTTAAAAAAATCGCTCACTATCATCTGCTGCTGATTGTGTTTTTCGAAAACACAGCTATTAAAGAGCTGATACATTCGGAGGCAGAAGACCTGGAGCAGGTATACATTAAAACTATTGCCGAAAAGTTTGCGTTCGAGAAAAAACAAATGATAAAAGAATTACAGCAGAACGGCATCCTCAGTATTCTTACAGCACCGGAGCAGCTAACCGTAAATACTATTAATAAATACCTGGAGCTGAAGAACAGGAATTATATATAGTTTGCAAACCCGGTAAATGAAACTGGTAGTAAATACGCTATGTGAAGCGTCCACGCTTCACATTTATATTTTATCGTATTCTAAGATTTAGATACTGACTTTCTTGCGCAGGTCTGTAGCATAGCAATATGTTGGGCCGACCTGTGCTTTGTTGTACTTATTAATTCTACCGGAAAAGTAATGGGGATGTCCAGAAAGCATTTTTAATCATCTCGCGCTGGGCTCAGGGCCCGTGCGTTGAGGTTACTTAGCACAAATTTCATTGGCCCGTAAAAAGAGTTGGTTGCTAAAACAATCAAGTAACGGGCATGTCCAGATCTGGTCCGAAGGTTCAGAGGACTCCCTTGGAAAGACCTGAACAAGATGAAAACATTTTTAATGTACAAATAGTATTACAATCCATACTGGTCCACCAGGTATATCAGCGCTGCCATATTCACGGCGCCCAGCTCCAGCTCCCTTTTATTTACCGATTCAAAGGTGTCGGTGCTTGCATGATGAATATCGAAATAGCGCTGCGAATCGGGCAGGAAGCCACACAACGGCGTGCCGGATGTTTCTTTTAAAGGCCCGATATCAACGCCTTCCCTGCCTCTTATGAATTCATTGCAGCCATAAGGAGCAATAAGCGGCAGCCAGGCTTTTACTTTTTCAAACTGCGCATCGCTGCAATCAAAGCTGAAAGCCCTTGGTGTAAAGCCTCCCGCATCACTTTCTAAAGCAAACAGGTGCTTTTCATTTTTTTCTTTGGCAAGTTCAGCATATTTCACTCCCCCTCTCAGCCCGTTCTCTTCATTCGCAAACAGCACAAAACGGATGGTGTGTTTGGGCCGGTAGCCCAGGGCCGCCAGGGCCCTCAGCACTTCAATGGTTTGTACAATACCTGCTCCATCGTCATGCGCTCCTTCGCAATTGTCCCAGCTATCGAGGTGGCCGCCTATGGTAATATACTCATCAGCATGTTCACCTTTTAATTCCCCGATAAGATTATGTCCTTCTGCATCGGGTAAAAAATACCCGTTGGTTGTGAGCTGCACTTTTACAGGCGCGCCCTTTGCTAATTCAGCGGCCAGCCAGTCAGCATCTTTTAATCCGATGGCAGCAGCTGGTATTTTTGCATACAGGGTGTCGTAATGCAATCCTCCTGTGTGAGGCGTATTATCTGTACTGTGGCTCATACTGCGGACTATTACACCAACCGCGCCATATTTTGCAGCGCGTGAAGGCCCCTGGCTGCGGTATTTTACCGCATCGCCATAAGCCTCAAAAGTCCTGATGAACCGGGGATTGAATGCATAGTTATAAAAAACGATCTTACCCCGCAGCTCATTTTTCTTTTGCTCGAGCTCATCAAAATCTTTTATCAGTATTACCGGTGCCGAAACAGGCGCTCCTTTTGTACCAATAGAATTACCAAGCGCAATAATGCTCAGTTGCCTTTTCTTATTATCGGGCAGGACTGCTATAGCTTCATCTTTACCACCGCGCACCCAATGAGGTACCATTACCGGTTGTTTAAAAGTATGGCTGCTCCCCGAGCGCTGTAACAGCTGGTAACCCCAGGCTTCGGCCTTATACATTTGCGGGGAGCCTGCAAGCCTGGCGCCAATGCTTTTGGTTAAGGTGCGCAGGTTATCGTAAGCCTGGCTGTTGGTGAGTATTTCATCTGCAATGCGCCTGATAAAAGCTTCATCGGCTGTTTGGGCAAAGGAAAAGTGATGAAAAAATAATATACACGCAAAAAACAATTTCTTTTTCATCTTGTTATCAGTTTCCGGTAAAGATAGCGCAAGGCCGGTAAAGGTAAAAAGTAAATAGAACGGCCTGTGAAGCGCGGGAACGCGTGAAGGATGCGCAGGGCGGCGATGAAAGCGCCGGTACGCCGTGGCGTACGGAACCCCGCAGCAGCCTGACCCTTGCTTTAAGCGCATTTGCCTTTGACGTGTAGTAAAGTAAGGGGCACGCCATTATTAAAACAAAGGGGATGCAGGAAATACGCCAATTTGTGCTACTTTGCCTGTAAATCCTCAAAAATAACTTAGGAATGCGTATTGGAATTGTTTGCTATCCAACATTTGGCGGTAGTGGTGTATTAGCTACAGAGCTGGGCAAGGCCCTGGCGCAGAAAGGGCACGAAGTGCATTTTATAACTTACCAGCAACCCGTTAGGCTGAGCGCTTTTATCCCGAATATTTATTACCACGAGGTGCAGGTACCTACTTACCCGTTATTTGATTTTCCGCCTTATGAGACAGCATTGGCCAGCACGATGGTAAATGTAATAAAGAACTATCATCTCGACCTGCTGCATGTGCACTACGCTATCCCGCATGCTTCGGCAGCCTATATGGCCAAGCAGATCCTGTATGACCAGGGGTATGAAATACCCGTTATTACCACGCTGCATGGTACAGACATTACGTTGGTGGGAAAAGATAAAATGTATGCTCCCGTAGTATCTTTTTCTATCAATAAAAGCGATGTGATCACCGCGGTTTCCCAAAACCTGAAGGAAGAAACCTACGCTACTTTCGACATCAGGAAGGATATTGAAGTAGTGTATAATTTTATTGATGTTACACGTTTTAACCGCAGGCCTATCGATGCTTTTAAAAAAGTACTGGCCCCTAACGGTGAAAGGATATTACTGCATGCTTCCAACTTCAGGCAGGTAAAGCGGGTACAGGATGTGGTACAGATTTTTTACGAAGTGAATAAGCAAATTCCTTCCAAATTATTATTTATAGGTGACGGCCCCGAAAGGCAGACTGCTGAGGCACAGGGCCAGAGCCTGGGGATTTTTGATAAAATGCTTTTTGTAGGTAAGCAGGAGCAGATAGAGGATGTTTTTGCCATCGGCGATCTGTTCCTGTTGCCTTCTGAATATGAAAGCTTCGGTTTGGCTGCCCTGGAAGCGATGGCTTCCAAAGTGCCGGTAATATCATCTAACGCAGGCGGATTGAAAGAAGTAAATATAGACGGTGTTACAGGATATACCGCTGACGTAGGCGATATAAAAACGATGAGCGAAAAGGCGCTGGAAATTTTGCGCGATGATGCCACACTGCAAGGCTTCAGGCAACGGGCTTTTGAACATGCCCAGCAATACAATATGGATGCGATCATTCCCCAATACGAAGCCATATACAGGAGGTTTTGCAGCGATTGCTGGTAGGAAGAGCAGTGGACAGAGGGCCGTTGACGGATGAGAGGAGGGTCGTTGAAAGGTTTAAAAGTTTACAGGGATGATGGCAATGAACTATGAACCAGTATTCAATATAATGTAGGATATACAGTGTACTACCTTTCAACTACAGCTCAACCACCTTCAATAATATTCAACATCCAGTATCCAGTTCAAAAACGCACGATGTACGGTATACGGTGTACGAAGCATCCAGTAACCAGGAGTATAGAATTTCTATATCATGTATTTGATCAGGTTTAAGACATTAAACAGCAACCCGCATAATGTATGATGTAAGACAAGTATCTAGTAACCTGTAACCAGCTTTAAGCCTTATGCCGTTCTGCTGTTGACATCCCCGACTACAGACCATGGTCTATGACCATTGACTATTCAACATTCCATTGCGGGCGTGCAGGCAGCCAGGGCATTACCGGAACTTTGGCCGGAATGCGATAATAGTTATTTCTTAAAGAATCGTTCCAGCCATTGGGATTGCTTTTAAATATTTTACTGCTGTAATATACACTACCTTCTATACCCGGTGTAAGCCTGGCAATCTTTATCTGGTCTGGAAGCTGGGAGGCCTTTTTCCAGTTCGCGTTGTTTTCTAATGCCCTGTAAATGCCGTGACCAATGTAAACATGCCTTCCAAAGCTGTGAGCAGCCCACCAGTTCACCATTTTTTCGTAGGCAATCAGCGGATCGTTTATCTCCCTGTATAGCTGCGGCGTTACATAATCTATCCAGCCTTTGCGCATCCAGAGCAAAATATCGGCATATAAATCATCATAGTTGGTAATTCCTGCACGGGTATCGCTTCCCTGGCTATCATCTTTTAAATTGCGCCATACGCTAAAGGGGCTGATCCCCAACTTAACATAAGGCTTGATTTGCTTGATGGCAATATTGATATTCTTAATAATAGAATCTACATTGCTGCGGCGCCAGTCTCCCTTACTCAATGTAGTGCCCGAACGCTGATAGGCATAATCGTCGGGGAAAGCCTTTCCGCCTACCGGGTAAGGATAAAAATAATCGTCCATATGTATGGCATCTACATCATAGCGCCTTACAATATCCTTTATGACATCAATCACAAACTGCTGCCCCTGTACATTAGAGGGATTAAAATAGCGCTGCGTTCCATAGGTAACGTACCAGTCCGGGTTTTTCCTCAGATTATTATCCGGAGAAATGGAAGACTTTCCTACCGTGAACTCTGCCCTGTAGGGATTGAGCCAGGCATGAAATTCCATGCCGCGCTTATGCGCTTCCTGTATCATAAAAGCCAGGGGGTCGTAAAAGGGAACGGGCGCCTTGCCCTGCACACCTGTCAGCCACTGGCTCCAGGGCTCGTAGGGCGATGGATAAAAAGCATCGCCACTGGGGCGAACCTGTACTATTACAGCATTCATACCATTACGCTGGTGCAGATCAAGCTGGCGGATATAGTCAGCTTTTTGGGCTTCCACACTGGCGTTCTGCGGAGGCCAGTCAATATTCATCACCGTAGCGATCCAAACACCGCGAAACTCGTAATGAGGCTGTGCATAGGCAAAACCGGCAATACTTAAAAAGCAGAAAACAGACAATAGGGCTTTTATTTTTTGCATAGCCGCAAAAATAGCCAAGTTGCACTAATAGGTCAGGATTTTGAGTGCATTTTATCCAAAAGGGTGCTTACCAGCGCGGCTTCCTCTTCTGTAATATTGCCAAGATGATCGGCTATCTGGCGGTCTATTTCATCCAGTTTTGTCAGCAGGCCCAGGCCCTTCCGTGTAATACGTACTTCCACCAGGCGACTGTCGATCTTACTGGTTTGTTTGGTAACCAGCTCCTTAATAAGCAGCCGGTCTACAATACGGCTGGTATCGCTCATCTTATCAATCATGCGTTCCCGTATCTGGAGGGTGGAAAGAGGGGCCGGCCGGCTGCCTCTGAGTATACGCAGAATATTATACTGCTGCATGGTAAGCCCCTGTTCGCCAAAATGTTTTTTTAAAAAATTTTCCAGCCAACGGTTGCTGTAAATGAGGTTAAAAGCTAATTTTTCATAAGCGCTGGTAAATCTGCTTTGCTGCATTTCTTCTTCAATGGTCATAGGCACTACGTTTCAAAAAATTTTACAGGTACAAAAATCAATAAAGCCGAAATAAATATAGTACAATTTCATACCTTATTCATGCAGATACCCATATTTTAAAAAGCATTATCGCAAAGCAAAAGCAGATGCCATAAATTTACCTGATGGAATATAATATTATAGGCCAATCAAACCTGAAGGCATCGGAGATCGGATTAGGGAGCATGTCTTTATTAAAAGGGCCGGAACAAGAGGCCGAGGCGTTAATACAACGGGCTGTAGAAGCGGGCATCAATTATTTTGACACGGCCGACCTTTATGACAAAGGCGAAAACGAAATACTGGTAGGTAAGCTGCTGAAACCAGTCAGACAGAAAATGCTATTAGCTACCAAAGTGGGCAATCAATGGCGTGCAGATGGCAGCGGCTGGGACTGGAACCCGCGAAAAGCCTACATCCTGGAAGCTGTGGATAAAAGCCTTAAAAGGTTACAAACAGACTATATAGACCTGTACCAGCTGCATGGGGGTACTTTTGAAGACCCTATTGAAGAAACCATTGAAGCTTTTGAACAACTGGTACGGCAGGGAAAAATAAGATACTACGGTATATCCAGCATAAGGCCCAATGTGATCCGCAAATACGTTGAGCTTTCCAATATTCAGAGTGTAATGATGCAATACAGTCTTTTAGACCGCCGCCCCGAGGAAGAAATGCTCGGGTACCTGCAACAGCACGGCATCAGTGTATTGGCAAGAGGAGCGCTTACGCAAGGACTATTGATCAATAAGCCGGCAAAAGATTACCAGGGTTACAGCTCCGGTGAGGTTTTACAGTTACAGCAGGCTTTGTCGCGTGAAAACAGCAGTGCCGCAGCCCTCGCCATCCATTATGTACTAAGGAACCCTGCCGTTGCCAGCGTAGTTACAGGTTTCAGAACCGTACAGCAACTGGAAGAGGTTTTAGCGGCATACAGCACCAGGCCAGATGTTGAAGTATTAGAAGGTCTTAAGCAGTCAATAGTACCAAAGGAATACACAGATCACCGGTAAAAATTTTTTCTAAAGAATGTTTTAGTAAAGCAAAATCCCTTATTTTTGCTGCCCCGAAAGGGAAGGCAATATTCCTCCTTAGCTCAGTTGGTTAGAGCATCTGACTGTTAATCAGAGGGTCGCTGGTTCAAGTCCAGCAGGGGGAGCGAGAAAAGTAAGCAGTTACATATTAAAATGTAGCTGCTTTTTTCATTTCAGGCGCTAATTCAGATGCAAAGCCTTTTGAGGATTTTGTAAAAAGATGAGACTCAAAAGTTCGTCGAAGTGTTTGCATTAATTCTAAGATCTTTTGCCGTACAATTTCCAACTGTTGATGCTTAACCGCAAAGCAATCATCATACCTTGCCGCGCAATACGACTTTTGAAGTAGCCTAAATGCTTCCTGTTCCACCAGTGTTGTACCCCCAAAATTTTCCGCGACACCCGGAATTAAAAAACTCAAATAATGATTGAGGTAATTGATATTATGAATGTGCAGCTCCAGCCCTGTTTGGGATTTTATATAGGCGGTTAGCAATAACTCCGTAGCCTGGTGATACATAAAAAGGGCCAGCTGGTATTGTTTTCTTACGGTAAAAAGTTCTGCTCCGGCAATGTATTCATTAAACAGATCAAAGCATTTTTGGAACGAGTTTTTATTTGTTTCCGGAACGCTTTTAACCACAACACTCCTACCCCATTGTTCCAATTCCGGATTGGTATTATAGATAAACGGGGCGTTATAGATAACAGTTAAAGCAAACGGATTTGCTTCATTGAACCAACGTACAAAAGTATGGGTCTGCATTACAATACAGCAAACAGTATGGTAAAGGCTGCACTTTTGCTCCATCTCGTCCTGGTACATTTTGTGCCGCTTATCATCGCCAGTAATCAATATCAGCAACCAAAAGGCCGTGGTATGCCCGCTGGCGGCGCATGCTGTTGTAAATATATTTTGAGCTGTAGTTACTTTTTTGCCTAAAACAAAGATGGTGTCCGCCTGTACAATTTTGTTGATGGTGGCCACCACCTTTGTGGCAATGGCTTTATCTTCTGCTGTAAGATAAAGCGCTTTAGGGTTAGCAACGGTTGGTGCTATGTTCATGATTAGCATTTTTCAGATTGGTTGTTATAAATGTTGACGCCTGGTTTTGCGGAACCATTTTTTAAACCACCAGGTTTGGTGTTTATCCCGCCATTTGACGTACCGGTCTACCATTTTGTCGTTGCCTTCGCGCGGAAACAGTAGACCAACAGCATCCATTTCCTTAAAAATTTGCCTGATGTCGGCTTCTGTATAATGCTCCTGCCCGTAACCATGAGCAATAAAATAGTTGATGAGGTGTTCTTTGGCAGCGTCCCGGCCGTTACGGTTCCAACTGGAGCAGGACAGGTTATCCATAAAATCGGTTAGTGCCTCCTGAGGCGTTACATCCATAAGACGGCAGAGCAGCAGGAATTGATACGGAAGAATGAAATTAAAATCAGCAAAGCGCTCGTAGGCCCCGGTTTGCCACTTTAGCTCCGGCTTGGGCTTGCGTTGGGGGTGTTTGTGGGTGGGTTTCTTTTGCATGGCGGAAAGCTTTTAAAGGTGAAGAATGTGCAAACAGACCAATCAGCGGCGCATAAAAAAAGACGTGGGTTGGTCCTTACCGTCTTGAGGGCTACGACACCCTTACTCCAATAAGAACGCCCACGCCATAACGTGAGCGATTTACCTTATTTCCCGGAGTTTGAATTGTCGTAGTTTCAAGACAGGAATTAAAGCAAACGCTTAATATTTTAGGAAAGCGACTGCAAAATAAAATTGAATTATGTCATTGCAATATTTTTTTATTTAATTTAAAACTGCTCCTAAAGATATATAAATCTTTCTTGTGAACCAAATTTTATTTCATGTAAAGCAGGTTTAGGTCAAAATTAATGTTTTAGGTAAACAATAAATTTGTCTACAAGAGCAAATTGTTATTATTAATGAGCAAATTAAAGTTAAAACGGAAGACGGATAAAATTATTATTAACAGGCTGGCGGCAGTGCTGAAAGAAGAAGGTGTAAGCAATAAAGCACTGGCGGCGGAGTTAGGGTATGAAGAAACGACTATTTCTAAATGGGCAACGAATACCATACAACCCCCACTTGCTACCTTCTTCCGCATCGCACTCACCATCAACCGTGACCTGAAGGATTTTTTTATTTCGTCTAAAGACATTGATGGGGAAGAGAAGAAAAAGCTGCTGAAGGAACTGGCGGTAATTGCTGAAAAGGGAAAGAGGACGGGGAAGGGTAAACCATAATTGCTTTTAAATTTTTTGAAATGTCGAATTGGGGAACAGTGATTACATCAATTATATCTTCTGGCGTGATTGCATCTGTGATCATTTTTCTAACAAAAAAAATTCTTGAAAAGAGTATTGAAACGAAGTTTAAGAAAGCTGAAAATCAGCATAAAATAGATTTGGAGGAGGTTAAACGAAGAGAAAGACAATTATTTGACGATCGTTATACGCTATACAAAATATTGAACTCTTTAATCTACAAAGTTAGAAATAGTTATAAAGATCTTGCCTGGCAGTTGGAAAATGAAACTCATTTAAATGTCTCCAAATCTTTACGCACAAAGTTCAACAAATATTATACAACATTGGAAAACTTGCTTTTCGAGAACAAATTCATTTTGCCGGACATACTATTTAATGAATTGCATGATTTAAAACATTGCCTGTCTCGGGCAAATAAAAATTTGCACTTCTTATCTGAAATATATGACGGTAACCAACATTCTATAATTATTCAAGATATAAAAATCGAATATTCGAAAATAGAAAATCATTATAATACAATGCAGCGAATATTACAATCTGAATCAGGGAATAAAAAATAACTTTTAAATTCATTCTTTTGCTTTTTAACATTTTTGAATCTAACATAAGCTACTGCTTCAATTGAAATTAAAAATGGAATTACAACTACTTCAACCCAACTTATTAAAACCGTTTGAAAAACAGGTGAAAGCATCTGTTAGCAAATGTTTTAAAGATTTGGAAGAAAGCGATTTTACTATACAGGATTTTAAACATTATATGCTGGCCGGCGCAGTGGCATCTTCACAAATAGAGGGCAGCACACTGGACTTAAATAGCTTCTTTGTAAGCAAGGCTAATAACAAAAACAGCAAAGAAGTAAAAGAAATTGAGGATTTATTAAAAGCGTATCAATACGCAAAACGATACAGCATAAGCCAAAAGGGGTTACTGAAATGCCATGAAATATTAGCCGGGACTTTTAGCCATTTAACCAAAGGGCAAAAAGGTAAATACCGTAAAACGCAGGTGGGTATAAGGGGCTGGCAGGGCCTGGTTTATTTGGCTATAGAACCGGTGCATGTACCGGCCGAAATGGATAAGTTGTTTGCAGATATTGAAACACTTCTGGGAGAAAATTTAAGTCTGAAGCAAACGCTTTACTATGCCGCTTATATACATTTTATGTTTGCCAAAATACACCCGTTTGCAGATGGCAATGGCCGTGCAGCGCGGTTGCTGGAAAAATGGTTTTTAGCAGAATGCCTGGGCACATCCGTTTGGGGCATACCTACCGAAAAGTATTATTATGATAACCGGCAGGCATATTATAACAGCTTAAATATTGGCCGTGATTATTATGAAACGCAGGAGCAACTGAATAAGATACTACCTTTTTTAACCCTGCTACCTAAAGCGGTATGCTATAAACCGGTGGACTAGAAACATGAATGATTTAAAAGATAATTACTGGTTTAGTGTTATTGAAAACGAACTTAGTAGTGAACAATATTTGAATTTATTTGAAGATCCAAAAGACTGCATATCCATATTACGATGGGCAATTGCTTTTATTGTAGATAATAAAAAATATCCTGCACGTATTGCGCACTACTTAAAGCAAATTGAACAAGATTATTCATTTCAAAGAGAATATATCGCGGGAAAATTAGAGGTGCTAATAAACGATCAAAATCTTTTTGAAGGCATTACAGACAAAGATATTGACCAGTCAATGACAAATGTTTTTGATTGGATAAGAAAAAATAAATCACGATTTAAAAAAGAGGTATCAAAAGAAAAGGAGGAGCTACCGCCCTTACCTGATAGTTCTATTTATCAATCTTTTGATTTGTTTTTGAAGTCCAACTATAATGAAAACATAACACCGCATAGTTCCTTAATTGAGTTTGCAAAAAAAACAGGTGTTTTTGAAAGGTTTGAGCATGACTATAAGGAAAGAAGGAGTATTGCCCCAAATTGGGTTGTAGCGTTGGAAGGGTGGATTATTGAAATAGAAAATATGTGTGGTTCATCTAATCTAATAAACCGGGAACTAATCTCACACAGATTTTACTTAATGTCTTTAGCGTTTGATTATATATCAAAGGGATGTAATTATATCATCATATCTTTTTATGACGAGATAAACTCATCAGAAATCATGAATGAACCTGATTTAAAGGTTTATTACTTAGAGGCTTTAGCCTATGGAGTAGTTTACGCGTTCAAACTACCTGAATTAGAAAAGGAATTAAGGCAACTACAAGCCTCAGCCGCCAACAATTCAAAAATGGTTCATAATACTTCCCATACTGAAAAAACAAACCAACCTCATTTGGTAAGCGATGAAGTTTTTTTAAATGCTATTGAAAAAATGCAAAGCAATGTAAAGCCTATTCAGTTAGATATGGAGCAAAGACAAATTATTTACCTGTTCCAAAAACTAATTGATGAAAAATTACTGAATGAGAATAAGAATCCGACTATTTGGGATTTAGTAGCAAAATACTTTATCGACAAAGGCAATAAACCATTAAGCAATATCCATCAAAACAAAGATGGTCTGAAAAACACCAAAACAGGTAAGCCAAAGAAAAATGCTGATGTTATTGAGGATATTGTCAGGAATACCAAAAATCAAAAATAGTTGACAGTAGTTTAGTCTAAACTGCTATACATTGTTTTTCCTTTCATTCTTTTCTAATCTTGCCTTGTAATTACAATAGGCAACCGGTTGCCATTTTATTGATTTTTAAAATTATTCAAAATGGGGTTAGGAAACAGGCGGATAGAAACCTATGAACGAAAACAAAATGTAAATTTAAAAATAGCCGTTACCATAGTGTTCCTAACGGTGATGGTGGGTGTTCTTATTGTTTTTATAGTTCTGTGCTTCACAAAAGATAAAGGAACTGAAAAGATTGTTTTGGGCGTCATAGAATTTATTATGGTTAATGCTATTCGTCCCCTGGCTAAGCATTTCTTTCCTGCAATGGAGTCTCCAGGTAAATAGGTAGTGAAGAATAGCGTCACTGCGTTTGTCGGGTAATTTCAGGGCGGCTGAAGGAATGGCAGGAGGACAGCTTCTTTTAATTCCCAATTACCACGGGAGCTTTTTTATAATTCTTCATTTGCTCCGGAGTTCCAATAATTTTTACATGATCATCCATGTAAAGAATATTCATTCTTAGTTTTTGGTTTTTAATTATATCAATTTGGGAGATATCATTGTCATTAATAACAATTTGTATCAATTCGGGATTCTTAGAGATATCAATACTTTTTAATTTATTATTGTCTACTGTAAGGTTCTTTAACTTTTTAAACGACCTTACATCAAGCGCAATTATTTTGTTGTCCATTAAGTTAAGCGATTCAAGTTGGGGGCAGTTTACAATGTTAACTTTTTCCAATTTGTTCAAGCCGCAGGCCAATTGCTTCAATTGCGGCATGTTTGTAATTTCAAGTTGTGTAAGGTCATTCCTGGCACAATAAAGCTCTTGCAACTGTTTAAAATCATTGAGCTTTAATTCCTGAAGATGATTTATAGTGAGTGAAATATACTCTAAGTTTTTAAAGAAATTAATGTCGCTGGCAGTGGTCAAATTCTGCTCCATTAAATCCAGTTTTTTTAAGAGCGCCGCTTCCTTTTTTTCTATTTTGTGATTATTGTTGATATCAATTTCCGGATATTTCGCTAATATAATTTTTTCAAACTTTGGGTTGTCGAATTTAAGTTCCTGAGAAAATGCAACATTGAAAAAACACACAGACACGAGGATTAGAAATATTTTCATTTGTTTTAATTATTTGTACTCATTACGTCTGGAGATTACAAAATTTTTCCCAACGATAATGCCGAGCTTAAATCTGTTTATCTGCACTGTATATTTTCAATTACTACAGAAAGCAACATAATGAATTATTTTTAAGGTATTATGTTGTTTTCGCTCAGTTTTTTACTCAAATCCTGCTCCAGCTCCTCAACAGTTGGCAGGCTGCTTTTCAGATTGTCCGGAATATTTTCCAATAGCTGAAATTCACTTACGCCCATGGGTTTGTTAATATTGCTATCCTATCAAATAGCCATCAAATAAGATTATGCCCATACAGGAATATATTTGGGGTATTTTCTGGATTTATTCTCAGGATCAAGAGTTTTTTTGGAGCTTCAAAAGCATATAATCTGTGAGGAAGTAGCCACCTGTTTTTTGACTGCCCTTGAACTCAACCAGCGGCCTAATTTTCTGCATGTCCCTTTTTATGGTCACTTTAGATACTTTGAACATCTCCGTCAGTTCGCTTATCCGAAGTCCCGGATGATCCTGTAGTTGCAGTATTATTTGTGCCAGGCGTTTTTTTACAGTATCATTTACAGTATCATTTACAGTATCATTTACAGTATCATTTACAGTATCATCAGTTATAATAGTTTTCCCGACAGGCAGAGGGATAAGGGTTTTAAATGTTCCGCCTTCTATAAATACCGCTTTACCTTTACCCGCATACTCCTTTGTAAAACGGTTGGTGGTTAATATACCGGAGCCCAATTCCTCTACCCGGCCCAGCTGAATAAAAAATTTGGCGATCAGCGGATTTTTAGGGAAAGGGACAAAATTAGTGGGGTCAATAGGGCCTTCACCATGGGGGTTATTGGCATTTTCAGTTTCCACCCGGTCGGCATAAATAACAAAAGTGGCAGGTGCCGCACTGGTGTATTCCCGGTGAATGATGAGATTAGCCACAATTTCCCTGAATATGGTAGTGCGCAGGTTTATTCTCCGGTCACCTTCCAGGTAAAACTTATCGGGCAAATGGCGGTTCACAAAATCCATCAACAAGCCATAGGCATCAATAAGGTTGGTTTGAATATATAACCGGTCATCATAACGTTCAACATTATTAATTTTTACCAGCGCATCAATCTTAAAATGAGGTATGATCTGCTGAATAACATCATCCCTACCCAACAGTAAAGCAGCGGCCAACGTAAATCCTTCCTGACCACTCAGGTAATCTTTTTTCCAAAGACCGGAAATTTCCATCATTTGCCCATCGTCCAAAGCCAGCCATGGGTGAGCAGGGTTATTGCTGCGGATGAGGTTGCGGATTTTAGTAAACAGCTCCGGTTTAAAATCTTTCATCTGCAAAGCAGGGTAAATAATCCCTTCAGTATAATGATTGCGCTTACGGTTAGCGATTTCGGCTATCCGGTGTGGCTGCTCTACTTTAAAATCGCCATCATTACTACGGTCATAAATGATTTTCCCGGTTTTATGTACCTGAGAGCTTGCCGGTACCTGGATATGAACCACCTTCCGGTCATTGATGTCATATACCTGCGGGAAGAGAATAAACGGAGGATCCAACTTTTGTGGGTTATTGGAAAGGTTCACCAGGTCTGTTACTATTTTGGAAACAGTATTTTCATTTACGCCCACAACATTCCCATTATCGTCAACGCCTAAAAGGATATCACCTCCTTCCCGATTCAACATGGCGCAGATGGTTTCAAACAGGTTGCCGGGCAAAGCGGTGGCTGCCTCCTTAAATTCAAGGCGGATATTTTCTTTTTCTTTCAGTAGCCGTTTTATTCGCTCGGGGTTCATAACTACATCTCGTTCTTTTTACAGATGGCTAAAAGTATAGCTTTTACTGGTAATAGTTTAAATCAGCCTGATCAAACATAACTTTTTAGTCAAAATCAACCAATGCTTTCATTCTTTCCTTTTTAGTTTCAATGTCAAAACCGGCCAGATAATTTTGAGTGGTTTTTATATCGGAGTGGCCGAGGCTCTCAGATATAAATTCTACGTTAGCGCCGCTCCTTAATAGAATTGTAGAAAAAGAATGCCGGGCAACATAGGTGGTAACAGGAATGCTAATGCCCAACTCTGTTGCTATCAGTTTCATGTGCTTATTTGTAACATGGGTAAACTGCTGCACTTTCTTTTTAAACAAGGCGGGATCATCTTCCGCAGCAGCAATATCAAACACAAAAGCATCGTCAATTTTAGGGGTGGTTCCCCAGTCATCCAGTATTTGATCAATAATTTCGTTCCTGATAATAACAATTGGTTTTGCAGCTTTGCGGCTGGTTCTGCGCGTTTTCCCTCGTGAAAACAAAATACTATCATTCTGCACTGTCCGCCATTTCAGCGCCGCAATATCCATCATATTGATGCCGTTAGCCAAATAGGTGAATTTCCAAAAATCGAGCGACCGGCGTTTAAAATGGTCGTTTAGGGCAACCTGGTATTCAAATATTTTCCGGATGGCTTCCTTATTCAAAGCACGTTTATTTGAATTACCCTCCGGGATCTGGTATTTCCCTTTTCCGAAAGGATAACTTTTTTCGTTGAATTGTTTATCTGCAATGGCTTTATTGATAACAGCCCTTACTGTTCTCATATAAATTCCAATTGTGGTATTGCTATTTGAATTGCCGTACATCCATTTTTCATAATCCTTTAAGAAGTTAACCGTTACATTAATCAGCTTGCACCCCGGACGGAATTTTTCAAGGGAAACAATGGTTGTTTCATAAATAATGGCGTTTCCAACGCGTCCATCGGCCCTCATGTCTTTGATTATGGATTCAAATATAGATTTCAAAGATTCATATTTTACCGGCTTTTCAAAAAAATCATCCTGGAATGCTGAGAATGAAAACGGGATAAGGCCGTTGGCTATTTTTTCTGCCCTGGCTTCAATTAGCGATAGTTCATTACGCAGGGATTTGAGCTTTCCTTTAGCCTCCATACTGTTTAATTGTTCCCATTCCATTTTTGTAACAGCGAAGGAGGTTCCGTAATACCTTCTTTGTCCTTTCCAGGTTATTTTTAATTTTAGCGGGTATTTGTCGTCTTTCATTACCCGCCGGTAATCGGGTACCACTTGCAGCAGGATTTTTTGTTCTTTCATCAGTTTGCTTTTTATATTTTTAATGGTCTGATGGAACTTCGCATACAATCATTTCTCTGTGTGAGAAAAATTTATCATGCTACGTTTCATAGCTAAAAATTTGAGACATGTTTTTCAAAAAGTGAATAAAAATGACTCAATGCTAAGATAAAGACAAATCCTTCAAAACCCAATACTGAAAAGGGTTTCAGGCAGTAACTGAATGTGAATAACAATAACTGAAAAGATAATTTTAGCGGCTGTTAATCAGAGGGTCGCTGGTTCAAGTCCAGCAGGGGAGCGAGCATGACAAAATGGTTCCGGTCATAATATTTTCCTTCGTATTCCAAAATTTTCAGCAAACCCATCTCTACATGCCAAAGACTCAGTTCCAGGGCATAAGATATAATATGGGATGGCAGTTCAAACACTTTTTTTCTTTTACTCTGATTTGAATGAACAACTGCATTTCTAAGTGATACAATGAAATGTGGTCCGTCAATATGTTTTTCTCTATAATTTAACCTTTTAAAATCAGAACTCATATAGTCTGGAATTTCAAGGTTTACATTACAGTTAGAAAGGATAAGCCGAATCTTATTTTCAGCAGCCAACCTTTTTACATCATCCCCAAGAATGATCTTCTTATTCTCAACAACCCACCAGTTAAAAATTAGCTCTAATGCTGTTTGAGCCATAATTAAGGCTCCTTCAGGAAAGCCATAATTGGTATTGGCTTCTACGTACCAGCGAATAAGATAGGTTAAAAAGCTTCTATCGTCTGGAATGGACCATAGTTTTAAAAAATTGGCCCAGGCTTTATTCAGATCAAGGTGTGAATACTTAGGACCCCAATTTTCTACTGACTGATATGGCGCGGGATTCATATTCCCGTAATGTCTCCATACAATTTCTTTATCTTTTAATCCGAAAATGAACATTGGCCTTAACCGCCTACCGTTCAGAAAGCTAAGAAAATACCCCAAGCTATAACAAAGCTCTGTAACTTGTTTTGTTGACTTGGGCTTTTGGAAATTGATTTCTCCAGTGCAAAGAATAGCATAACCGCCTTGGGCTTTGAGCTTCTTTACCCTTTCTCTGTAATTTTTATGTTTATCAATGATGATCTCATGATCATCTGTTTTCAATTTGAACCGATAATCTCCAATACTGGTGTCGGTTTTCACATTATTTCCCCGAAATTCGTAGTGATTGGGAATAGAAAATGATACCTTATCAACTTTACTTTATTCTACTGAAGAACTAATACTGATGATTCATTCATCACTTATTGTTTAAAACCGGATAAAAAGTATACGGTTGAATGGAGCGTTAGCTTTACCCTGTATCCGCAGCATCGGCGAAACTAATTTTTGCACCTTAATCTCTTTAGTTCTTTTCTAAGGGTTTGTTTTTCTGTTTTAGATTTGGTTAGTAAAATAGCCTGCTCGTAATGCTCCATCGCTTTTGCAACGTTTGTATCTGAATGCAGATAGCCTAACAGTTCGTGATAATAACTGTTGTCAGCCAGATTTATTTTTTCGGCTTCCGCAATGGCTTTTTTGTGCCCGTACACTTTGGCAAAGGCAAAAGTTCTGTTTAGGGCTATCACTGGCGAGTATTCCATTAAAATAAGCTGATTATAAAGCTGTAAAATATGTTGCCATTTGTTTGGGTCTGTTGGTGTGGCCGGCAGTCCGGGCAGGCAGGTGTGCCAATAGGCAATACCCGCCTCTAAATGATATTTTGAAACTTCATTTCCTGTACAGGCATTTATCAAATAATAGTTTCCCCTTTCAATAAGCGATTTATCCCACAGGCTTCTATCCTGTTCATCAAACAAAGCGGCTTCGCCTTTATCGTTTGTTCTTGCTTCTAATCGTGAGCTCTGAAAACACATCAAGGCAAGCAAAGCGTTAACCTGCGGTATATTGGTCAATGGGTTTTCTGTTAACAGCAGTGTGAGCCTTACTGCTTCGGAACAAAAGTCTTTTCTGATCTGCTGGTTGTTGGTTTTGGAAAAATAACCCTCACTGAACAGTAAATACAATGTTTTTAAAACAGCGTCTAATCTTGATTTTATTTCAGCTTCGCTTAATTTTTTGATTTGAAAATTATCATTTCGAAGATGGATCTTTGCCCTGTGCAGTCGTTTTTTAATAGCTTCGGATTTTGCCAAAAAAGCGTTGGCGATTTCTTCCACGCTAAAACCGCAAAGGATTTGAAGCGCCAGGCAAATTTGTGCTTCGGTTGGATTTGCAGGGTTGCAAACCGCAAAAATCATGGCTAACTGACTGTCAAAAATATATTGATGGTCAAACTCAAAATGCTTTTCGCCTTCTGTTTCGCTTGGTTTTATGGCTTCTTTGATTTGCGTTTCAAAAACAGCGATATGCTTAAAATGATCTTTGGTTTTGTTTTTGGCGACTGTGTAAAGCCAGGCTGCCGGATTTTCGGGAACGCCATTGATTGCCCAATGTTCGCATGCTTTTAAAAATGTATCGCTGGCAATATCTTCGGCTATTTCAATATGCTGTAAACCAAAATGACGGCATAAAACAGCCGTCATTTTAGCGTATTCCTGTCGGAATAAGTGAGGTAAAAGCTCTTTATGTGATTTTATTTTGGTCAATAAATTTTGAATTACTTAGCTTACAATTACGTTGATCATTTTTTACTGCTTTTATGTGTTAATAGGTTAATCGTAGCTCTATTTGTTTCTTTCACAAAGAAACGCCTAACGCCCCAACTTTCATCCGTTATTTCATAAACTATGTCAATGTTTTGCTGTTTCGCTTTTTCATATAATTTGTCAACATCAGCAACTTCGATAGACAAAAATATCGCATCATTATTAAGGTATTCTTTTTTATCATTTCTGAAAATTGAAATCTGGGCAGAATGATTTTCAGTTGATGCGAAAGTTAGCATCCATCCTAAGTCCATAACCAATTCCATTTCTAGAAAGTCAATATAAAATGTCTTACTTTTTTCAATGTCATCAGAATAAATGTTCGGGACAATTCTGAATATTTCCGTTTTCATAATGCGATTTTATAACATAATACCTATAGTGCAATTATTAAAGAAAACGAATAGCTGATATGCTATGTTTTATATTTTAATTTTTTTCTTCCTGCTGTTCTTCCAATACCGCTTTAGAGCAGCAGGGCGCTGCCCCCTTTCAAGAATAGGTATAAAGGAGGGGGACAGTTAAACAATAATGTGCTATGGGTAATATAACGTGCCAAAATATACAAATCTCTCAAACAGGAGTGTTGCTGTAAAAACTCTTTGTGATTTCGTATTAATCACGCTTTAAGACCTCTCTCACTTCAATACTTCCGCCAACCTGATCAAAAATCGGGTTGGCTTTAGCTATTGCTACCGCTTCATCAATGGTATCCGCTTTTACCACAATGTAACCGCTGATAAATTCTTTGATTTCGGTGTATGGTCCGTCCGTTACCACATTACCAGGCTTTACCGTTTTGGCACTTCCCGGAATGGGTAAAAGCGTGTTACCCTTGTCCACCAGCTTGTTTTGTGCTGCAATGCCCGCCAGCCAATTCATTCTTTCCTGCATTTGTTCCGGCGTTGGTTTAAAATCGCCCATGTCTTTTAACCTGAAGATTAACGCAAATTCTTTCATCTGTTTAAAATTTATTGTTCATCTAATAACGATTGAGATGGCAGAACAGGGACAAGGTTGGTGATTTTTTTATCCTGAGCTGTAAATTAAAATTAATTTTAACTGCGCAACAATTGCACAAACATTCCAACACGGTCATTGTTGTCTGCCTGTTGGTACAACAATAATATTCCGATTCAGGAAAATTCAGCAATAGCTCATTCGCCGTAATAATTTTGCTCCATTGGCGCTTTATTTTAAAAATCGGATGATTTTCGGTCCCCCTTTTTCATCATTTGCTTTCTTTAATATGGGCATAGTATTCTTCTTTCAAACGTTCAATTCTATCTTTCAGCTCATTTTTAAGTTTGCCCGGAAATGTTTTGAGTTTTTTAAGCTGAAATGAAAGAACGACAGCGTACACTCCAGTAAAAATGAAAGACATGGCTGTTAAAACGACCAGGGAAATACCTGTGAAAATTGGATTTGAAATAAGCAGGAAAGAAAAAATAACTCCCAAAATGCTTAAAACAGCTAGGTTTCCCCATTGCATCACACCATAGTTTTTGAGGTCAAAGGCAAATCCCAAACCCTGAAACGACCGGAACAATAAGCTGAAACCTACGAAAAACGGGAGCGTTGTGGCGGCAATTTCGGGTCTGGCTACCAGCACTATACCAACCAGGAAACTGAAAATACCACTTGTAAGATACCAGCCCCATCCTTCGAGCTCTTTCCGGTTTTGAATGGAAAATATGATTTCCAATGCTCCCGAGAACAAGAAGGATAAGCTGAATAAAATCGTCAGCGAATAATACGTAGCAGCAGGTACAGAGAAAAGATAAGCACCCATTAAAATGAATAAAACGCCGATAATAGCAGGCAAATACCAGTATTTTACGGTATTGCGGACTGTTTTTAAAAATGTTGCCATAATTGTAAAATTTTAGAACTCTATTTAATCAAAAAAGTTATATATGAACGTTGATCAAATTAGTACGAACTTATGGGTTGGCGTACGCCTGCCACATTAAAAATTTCATTTAGCCGTATGGCCGTTATTCCATCAGGTTGCAAATGCAAAGCATTAATCATGGCTTTGGCTAAAACACTTGTGGGTAAAGGCTTAAATCTTTTGAAAAGGCCTAAGGACGTAACCATTTTAAGGATCTTTCCGCTCAATGCTTCTCCGAAGCGCCTGGTGTTTTTGCGTTCGAGCAGCCCCGGGCGTAAAATGACGATCCTTTTAAAACGGAGCTTTTTTACAGCGTTTTCCAATTCACCTTTAAGCTTGTTGTAGAAAATAGCAGACCCGGCATCCGCGCCATAAGCAGAAATCAGCACATAATCATCCACTTTATTTTCACTGGCGGCTTTGGCAAAATTATACTGGTAATCGTAGTCCACTTTTCGCTGTGCAGCTTTGCTGCCTGCTGCTTTAAGCGTTGTTCCCATACAGGAAAATGCCACCGTGCCTTTTACGAGGTGCTCCCAATCCTGAGGACGTTCAAAATCAATTACGTGTATTTTGAGCTTTTGGTGTAATTGTTCAAAATGTTTGCGCACGAAAATATGCACCTCCTCAAAGGATTTATTTTCCAATAATTGATGTACCAGGTCTTTTCCGGTTGCGCCGGTTGCGCCGATAACTAAAGCAATCATATTTTTTTCGAATTTATCCGGATATATTTTTTAATTATGATCCTAAATTATACGTTCAATATTTTGAGCAAATTATTTCGGCGATGGACCAAGATCGTTGAGATGCGGAAATATTCCTTATCCAAGCTCTTTGCGGAACCTTATATCTTCGTCCGTATCGGAGTACGTCTGATTTATACAGCCAGGTTATGCTGCGTTTTCCACAAATTTACAATTATAGAAATTTTTTTCCAGAGCAGCAATGAAATCGCTTAATCATTAACCTATGACCTGGTTGAATTTTCAGCAATAAGTTCATAAAGGTCTGTTGCCCCGCCGTTAAACCGTTCTCCGTTAACAAAGAACGTAGGCGTTCCGTTTACACCGCTTATAGCTCCTGTTTCAAAATCGTGCGCTATTTTTCCCCTGGTGTTTTCGCTTTGCGCATCTTTTAAAAATCGTTCTATATCTAGCTGGAGCTTTTCGGCAGCCTTCTTCAGCAGCTGGCTACTAAGCGCTTCCTGGTTGGCAAAGATCATATCGTGCATTTCCCAATATTTGCCTTGTAAAGCGGCAGCTTCCGCAGCTTCCGCAGCAGCTTGAGCCATTGGGTGTACATCTGCCAGCGGGAAATTGCGGAAGGTTAGTGAAACGGCGCTTCCAAAATCATGTAACAGCTTTTCCACGACAGGCTCTGCCTGCCCGCAATGAGAGCACTGAAAATCTCCGTATTCTACAATCTGTACCTGTGGATTTTTTGCGCCTCTTGTATGATCCTTAGCTGAAATGGCTTCTTTCAAATGCGGCATAATATTTTTTTGGTGATATTAATCTTTATTCATTGTATCCAGGGCTTCCAAAATTCCGTCCGCCCCGGGATTTTCGCTGTCGGGAGAGCGATAGCTCCAGACAATGGTCCTGTTTTTATCGATCACGAAAAGGGCACGGCTGTTGTGTCCCTCTTTATGGTCATATACGCCGTATGCTCTGGCTACACTGCCTTTCGGCTCAAAATCTGCCAGCAAAGGCAAGGTCAGTTTCCTGTTATCTGCAAAGGCCTTGTGGCAAAACATACTGTCTACGGATATGCCGATTACCACAGCATCCCGTCGTTCAAATAAGGAGTGCATCTCGTTATACAATGCAATCTGGTCACTGCATACCGGGCTCCAGTCAAAAGGATAAAAAGCCAGAACGACATTTTTTTTGTCGGTATAATCACCCAGGGAGATTTTTCTTCCCGATTGGTCAGTCAACGAGAAATCGGGCGCTTTTGTGTTGGAAGCTAACATAAATTATATTTTTATCGGTTATAACTATTATTTATTACAGCATTCGGGTGGTATCAGCGTCCACATGTAAATTCTTGATGGAGGGTTTTTCATTCACGTGATTTTTACAAAAACTTCAGCCGCTTTTTCCGGATCGCCATGCTAATTTTTTTTGAGCGCTGCAAAACAGTGCATACGCTCCTTATCAAGGTTGTGCTCCGGAATTTCATTTCAGGAGTAGCTAAAGAAGACTTGGCCAAAAAGTTCATACGGAAACCTCCTCACTAAACAGCAGTAACTTTTATGCCAAATTCTTCAATATCCCTGGATAAGGGTTCAGATAACTGAATTACTGCGCTTTTATTTGCATACCGGCCGAATCAATCTGTGAAATCACAGGCGGCTCCGAATCTTCGATACATTCGATTGCAAAGGTCGATTTGTCTTGTTCCAAACCATTTTAAATATAGCGTGCGTACCTAAAAAATCTGACGGGAATACATTTAGCACTTATTTTATACCTATAGTCATCATCTTAGGGCATAAAAACGGGGTACTTTTCAGTCAATTTGGAGGCAGCGAGCAGTCGCTCTTTTTCATTTTATCCTCAGTATCGGGTTCCAGGTCCGGGGCGATGCCTGAAAGTCCTGTTAATCCTAACGCATACGGAATAGTAAAACCTGCTTCCTGCATTTCTGCCTCAATTTCTGTATCGGTATGAAAATATGCCATGTCGAATGCTGAGGGTTGTGATCGATACTGCCTTACACCGTTGAGCGTCGTAATACTCCTGATTGAATATCATGCCGGAACTAGGCGCATATTGAAGGCCTGCCAGCCATTTGGAATAATGTCCCAGCCACCGGATATTTTTTAAAATAACACGACGGATATATTCTTCTTCCAGGGATACCACAAGCGCTTTGCAACTGGCGTCTTCATCCGGTTACAGAATTTGTCTGATAATGAATTGGTATATAAAGGTGACAATTTGCCTGACAATGCTTCTGGCATTTCAAAGAACCTGACCTGCGGTTATTGATGCTTCACTGTGACATCGCGGGCATTAATTTTTGATGAGCCTTAACGCATATTCAATCAGCTCATTGGTAAAACTCAGATTTCTGAGGTTGCTGAAACCGTCTATTTACCTTAAATGTGCTTTGTAAAATAAGCCTTTACCTCGAAAACTTCCAGTAATCGAAGTACAAAATATTGGAGGGTGCTTTACCTTTAAAAACAAAATACACATCATGTACCCCTTTTATTTTGTTTTCGAGCTGGATGTTTGAAACCGCCCACCTGTCATTACCTCCGGTCATAGGCACTTTTAACGTTCCTGCCAGCGGGCCATTAAGACTGTCGAGTCTAACTTCCATAGTTATACCACCGTTATGGGTGGTGCCCGCTCTTGCAGCAAAAGCAGCCGCTCCATCAGCGCCAAAGTCAACATTTTTAACGCTGCTGTAAGCACCGTTTCTTGTTGCGGTGATAAAGACGCCTACCTTTTGATTTTGCGCGGCTTTTACCCCTTCCGACCAGGATATGGTTTCGGCCTGTACCAGCTGGTATGGATTGAGGGTAGCAATGCCTTTTGTAATGCCGTTGGTCATTTGAAAGGGCGTTAGTGATCCATCCTTATTAAACTTTAATTCTTCCACACAAACAGAGCGGGTAAAGCCGCTGCCGCCTGGCAAAGCCCCGTTATGATAAAAAAAGTAAGTTTTGCCCCTGAAATCAATCACACCCGGGTGATTGGTGAAAGATTTACCTTCAGCCGGCATTACAATACCCCCATACGTCCACGGGCCCTGCGGGCTTTTACTGGTGGAGTAACCGATAAATTCAGGCAAAGGTCCTCCCGGCCAGAAAAGATAATAAAGACTGTTGCGCTTATACAGCCATGGACCTTCTTCATATTTTGTTGGCCGTTCGGGGTTCCCCTCTCTTTTGCCAAATGAGGCTGCTGTCATGGGCACTTCTATAATATCCCCCGAATACGATATCATATCCTCATTCAGTTTTACATATTTTAATTTTGGATTACCCCAGTACATGTGTGCCTGGCCATCATCATCTATAAAAATTGTGGGATCAATATCGCCCCATTCACTTTGTACCAAAGGCTTGCCCAAGGGATCATGGAAAGGGCCAAAGGGGCTATCTCCTACAGCTACACCAATAGCGCCGCGGTTATTGGTTTTTGAAATCATGGGCACGTATAAATAAAATTTACCGTTTTTTTCAACACATTGCGCCGCCCATGCATCGCCTTTGCCCCACTCAAAGTCGGAGTAGGAAAGAATCACACCATGATCGGTCCAGTTCACCATGTCATTGGTGGAATATACTTTCCAGTTATTCATGGTAAACCAGGTAGACTCGTCTTCATCATGAGTAGTATATACATACACCCGGTTATTGTAAACCATAGGTGCCGGATCTGCAGTGTACATGGTTTGTATAATGGGGTTTTGCGCACCCGCGCTCATTGCACCGATGCACGTAAGTGCCATGAGGTAATTTCGTTTCTTTGAAAAAATCATTGTTGAATACTTTAAAATGTTGCGTTTATAGTTTATTGGCCAGCCATCTGCCCTTGCTTTACGTCTTTATAGCTTATTTAATTTGAATGGTTACTGAGCTTAGATCTTTATCAGCTGAACTATTGCCATACAATATTTCATAAGTCCCGGTTTTTACGAGCATTTCCCCGTAATCCGTGTCAAAAAAAGAAAAAGAATGATAAGGAATATTTACAGATACATTAACGGTTTTGCCGGCTGCCACCTCAACTCTCTGGTATGCTTTTAATGTTTTTAGCGGTCCGTTTTTATCACCCTGTTTTTTTACATATACCTGCACCACTTCGGTGCCACTGCGTTTGCCGGCATTGGTTACAGGAATAGTCAACCGTAAATCCTCACCTTTTTCAACCTGTGTGGCACTTGCTTGTGCTTTGCCTATAACAAACCTTGTGTAGCTTAATCCATAACCAAACTGGAAAAGAGGATCGGCCATATAGCGGTAAGTGCGGCCTTTCATGGAGTAATCCTCAAAATCACCCAGCTGGCTAAGATCTTTATAAAAGGTAACCGGCAATTTACCTGACGGGTTATAAGCTCCGAATAATACGGATGCTACTGCCTGCCCGCCAGCTTCCCCGCCATACCAGGCCTGCAATATCGCGTCGCAGCTTTTTGTTTCAGGTACCAGCGCAATGGCCGATCCGGAGCAGTTTACAAAAATCACTTTTTTACCTGCTGCTTTCAAAGCCTTCAGGCAATTACGCTGCACCAGCGGCAACTCTATATCTGTACGATCCCCGTCTTTAAAGCCAGGGTAAGACACCGGCATTTCTTCTCCTTCAAGTAAAGTAGATAAACCTCCGGCGAATACCACCGTTTCAACTTCTTTCAACTTATCAACCAGGGCAGTGAAGTCGATATCTTTTTCTTTTCCGAAATCAAATTCAAGGTTTGCCTGCCAGTTGTTTAATTGTACATATCTGACCGCTATTCTATACCTCGATCCCTTTACTACCTTAAATGGCATTTTAGAGGGAAGAGAACGCCAGTTGCTATACCTCACCATTACGCTGTCATTTACCACTAATTCAAAGCTGCCTGTGGCTGCATATTTAAAAACCAGCTCTTCGGTTTGTGGTGCGGTAAACTCCGTTTCATATAAGGCTGAAAAACCCTCCAGCTTTACCCCGTGTGCAAACTCATGCTGCCCGGCAGTGGTAAGCTTTACAGGACTGGGATGTTGCTGCACTGCAACGCCATCGCCGTTAAACTCCCTGTTGTTCCAATAAGTAGCTTTTACACCTGGTTTACCATCCTTTGCCGCAATGCTGAAGTAGCTGTTGGTTACCTTATCTTCTACCAGGTCGCAGGCCTTATCATACACAACCCTGTTTTTACCGAGTACAGACTGTATGCCATTAAGTATCGTAATGGTGCGAATGGGCGTACCGTTATAATTGCCCCATAGCACAGGTTCATTATCGGCATTGGGCCCCACAACAGCAATTTTCTTAATTCCCTTTTGCAGGGGCAGCGCATTATTTTTATTCTGCAACAGTGTCATCGACTGCAAAGCCATGTCAAGTGCCAGTTTTCGATGGGCATCATTATTAATGACAGACGCGGGTATGTTTGCCCAGGGTACAAGGGTATCCTCATCAAAATCACCCAGTTCAAATCTTCCTGTTAATACCCGCAACAATGCTTTATCGATATCCTGCTCCTGCACCAGCCCGCGGGATACGGCCTCGGTTAGTTTTTCGAACGGGTATTCTGCCCAAACACATTCCACATCTGTGCCTGCCAGTGCTGCTTTTGAAGCGGCGTGTACCGCATCTGATGAAACCTTGTGTGTTGTAAAAAAGTCGGTAACGGCACCGCAATCGGATACTACCAGATGCTTATACCCCCACTGTTCCCTTAAAATGCGCTGCAACAACCTTGAATTACCGCAACAGGGCTCATCATCCAGCCGCTGGTAAGCGCACATTACCTGGCGCACATCGGCTTCCTGTACCAGCGATTGAAATGCAGGTAAATACGTTTCCCAAAGGTCGCGTGGATTGACGTTGTTCAGGTTAAGAGAATGCCTGCTCCATTCAGGACCGGAATGAACTGCAAAGTGTTTGGCGCAAGCCAATAGCTTACGGTACTTCGCATCCTGCGGCCCCTGTAATCCTTTTACTACTGCTACACCCATACGAGATGTAAGGTAGGGATCTTCGCCATAAGTTTCCTGGCCACGGCCCCAACGCGGATCGCGAAAAATATTGACATTGGGTGTCCATACCGACAGGCTGAGAAAACGCCGGTTTTCCTGCCCTCTTCTTAAGGCCTGGTGATATTTGGCCCGGGCTTCATCAGACACTGCATTAAATATTTTATATACCAGTTCATCATTAAACGACGCCGCCATACCTACCGGCTCGGGGAACACCGTAACGCTATCATTGTTCGCAAATCCATGCAGGGCTTCGCTCCACCAATTAAACTTACGGATCCCTAAACGGGGTATAGCAGGAGACTGATCTAACATTAACGACACTTTTTCCTGTAATGTAAGACGAGTGATCAGATCCCTGGCACGATCTTCAAAGGAAAGCCGTGGATTTTTGTAAGCTTCCTGTGCCATGGCGCAGGAAGCTGCAAATGTAATTATAGCGGTAAAAAATAATTTATGCAAAAACATATAGCGGAATGCCATAACCCAAAAAATTTTAAAATACCGAAAACTATTTTTTGAACATCCAATAATCGAAATTAAACAGCTCCCGTCCCGCAGTAAGGTTCTCGCCCTTAAACACCAGGTACACATCATGAACACCTGTTACGGGTGTGAGCACCGTTTCCGTAAAAGTCTTCCAGTGCTGCCATCCACCAGTGCGCGGCACTTTAACAGCAGCCAGCTTCAATCCACCAATGCTATCCACCCGCACTTCAAGGATGCCGCCATCAAGTCCTGCAGCAATAGCTGCAGAAAAGCTCTTTGGAGCAGTGTTGCCAAAATCTACCGCACGTATTTTTATATACCCTCCCGAACGAATCCCTGAAACATAAACACCGGTTTTTGCCGTTTCTGAGGTGGTACATTTTTCTGCCCAGGCAATGGTCTCTGCTTCTACCCGGTTATAAGGGTTGAGCGTACCCGCAGGCTCAACCCCTTCTTTTGTCATTGCAACCTGTGGTATAGTGCCGTCAGGATTATAATGAAATGTTTCTATTGCAGAAGAACGGCCATAGCTTCCGCCGCCTTTTAATAAACCTGTATGGTAAAACAGATAAGACCTTCCCCTGAAATCGATAATGCCTCCGTGATTAGTAAAGCTATTCGTAGGCTGATCCACCATAATTTTTCCCTGGTACTTCCAGGGACCTGCAGGGCCATTACTAATAGCATAAGATAAAGTTTCTTTGCCCTTGTCCATACCCGCAAACATCTGGTAATAGATGCCATTGCGCTTGTAGAACCAGGGGCCTTCCACATACATATCTTTGTTAGGTTCGGCTGGTGAAGCTGCCTGGGCGTTATTGTTGTTACGCGGGCGCCGCACGCCACCAAAAGATGCTATGCTTTGCGGAACTTCGACAATGCCGCCGGAATAAGAAAGCATATCCTTATTCAGCTTTACATAGTACAGGCTTCCATTACCCCAATACAGGTAGGCCTGACCATCATCGTCGATATATGCCGTGGGATCGATATTGGACCAGCTTCCGGTAGTGATCAATGGCTTACCTAATGCATCTTTAAAAGGCCCGGTTGGGCTGTCGGCCACTGCAACTCCAATAGCCATATTATTATCTACCGTTTGAGCACATACATACCAGTAAAATTTACCATTACGCGCTACACATTGCGCGGCCCAGGCCCTGTCCCTTGCCCACGAAAACGATTCTAATGCAATGGGCACACCATGGTCTGTCCAGTTTACCATGTCTTCGGAAGAATACACCCGCCACCTGGTCATATAATAAAAATCGTAGCCAGGTATATCATCGCCCGTATACATATATACGCGGTCTTTGTAAACCATAGGCGCCGGATCGGGCGTATAATTTGTTTGTACTACGGGGTTCTGTGCTGTTAATATACCTGTCGTCAATAGCAACGCTATCGTGCTAAAAAAAGGTATCATTTTTTTCATACTCTGTATATTGGTTTGCATTAACATGTTTTATTATGAATAAGCTTATCCTTTGACCTGTATCTGTTTGCCTTTATACAGGATATTTTTGGGAGCAGTTGATGCTCCGGAAACATCCCTGGCATTGAAGAAAATAACTTTAAAAAATCTCGTTTTTAGCTGTCCGTTGAAGCTTCCCTTCGATGCGCCTATCGTTAGTGTATTAGATAAATCGTTCCATTGAAAGCGGATAGTAGAATACTTTCCTTTTTCATAATTGTAATTATCTCCCTCATCTTCATATAGCTCAAAATACCCACTGGCGCCTTTATAAACCCGGATCTCCAGCGTGTCATTTGTCTTTTCGGAAGTATATTGCATGACACTTCCCATTGGCAAAATGGCCCCTGCTTTTACAAAAACAGGAATCTTATCCTGGGGTGCCGGGGTTTTTATAGTCTGCCCACCATAAAAATATTTACCCGTCCAGAAATCAAACCATCCCGAAGCTTTAGGTAGGTATACATCCCATTCTGACACCCCTCCTTCTGTAACGGGAGCTACTAACAAAAATTTTCCAAACATATACTGATATCCCTGGGCTATTGCTTTTGCGTCCTCTTTAAAATCCATGATTAAGGGTCTTAATATTGTAGATCCCTTGCTGGACACCTGCCAGCCCATTGAATAGATATAAGGTATTAACCGGTAACGGGTGTTGAGCATGCTGCGCATATTCGTTTCAGCTACATCGCCATATTTCCAGGGTTCTGTTTCGGTTTGGTAGCCATGCATCCGGAAAATAGTATTGAATGTGCTCCATTGAAACCAGCGGGTTAAAATGTCATGATAGCCCTTATCGGTATATTGTCCACGACCCGGACGAAAGAAGCCCCCGATATCAGTAGTCCAGTAAGGCATCCCTGTGAGCGAAAAATTGAGCCCCGCAACGATCTGGCGTTTGTAAACGTCCCAGTCCCAGCCAATATCGCCACTCCAGTTAATAGTGCCGAAACGCTGCTGACCAGCAAATGCAGAACGGGTGAGGATGGTTACCCGCTTGCCGGTATCCGTTTGTCGCTGCCCCTCATATACAGCCTTACTCACGAAAAGAGGGTACGTTAAGCGATAAAAATCACCTGGCCCATAGTAGGTTTGTTTACCTGCCAGCGCATCGTTTTCAGGCTCGGTGGCATCCATCCACCAGGAGTCTACTCCGTACCTAAATAAGTTATGGTTAAGCGCATTCCAATGTGTTTTGCGGGTTTCTGGATTATAAATATCAATCCATGGGCTATTAGATATGTATAAATTTTTATCAATATAGGGCTTAGCCACTTCCGATTTCTTATCCAGGTTTTCCCAGACAGATACAGAAAACTTCGCATTAAGATCATGTAATTTTTTTATGAATAATTCGGGATCCGGATAATGGGTTTCGTCAAATTTGGGTACTCCCCAGCCATATTTACCCCAGTATTGCCAGTCCTGCACGATTACGTCTACAGGAAGGTTTCTTTTTCTAAATTCTTCAACAGTTTGTACCAGATGTTTATCGGATGTATAACGCTCCCGGCATTGCCAAAAACCATAGGCCCATAAAGGTAACATAGGCACCTGGCCCGAAAGGCCCCGATAATTACCAATTACTTCATCGGCGTCCTTACCCCAAAACACCACGTAATCGAGTGCTTTGGCATTTACCGATCGGAAAACGGTTTCGTTGCCTGCCAATTTCCATGATAGCTTGGGCGTATTACTGGCTTTACAAATAATCTGTACCGTATGGCTGCCGGCCTTTAAGGGTATTATTTTACTTGCCGCAGGTGGCAGCCACTGGTTTGACTGATCGATATGAGGAATGCCATCAACAACCAACAAATGCCTGCTTTCCATATTGCCCAGGTCAAGCATCATTGTGTAATCTCCATCTTGATCAACAGTAAAAGACCCTTTGTATGCTGCCTGCTGGCGCGATACGCGCTGGGTGCCGGTAGTAGTGGTCACTTCCACGAACCCTTTATCGCCAGAAGAAGAATCCTGCTTTTCTAAGGTCACCAACTGATCGGCCGGATTGAATTCGGTAAGACCATATTGATGCCACAACAGGCCATATCCTTTGCTGGAATAAAGAAAAGGTACGGCTATTTGCGAATTGACCTGCGTCAGCTTACGCGATATATTACGCAGGTTAAAATGACCATCCTGGAACTGCCCAAGTCCAAAAAGCGATTCATCCGCTGGAGAAAGAAAAGATTGTTCCGCTACATAACAGGGTTGACCTTTTACCATACCAGGCTTTAAAAACCGACTACCGGCCTTTTCACTTAAAAAAACCTTACCCATCTTGTCGGCAAATGTTATGACTGCATCTTTTTTATTAAACAGCACAGAAATAGCATTGGTACTCAATTTCAACATTTGCGGAGTTTCGGAAAACTTCACCGCCGGAACTGAAGGCTTGTGTATCAGAATGAATTCCCTTTCTTCTTTTAATTCTTTTTGCCATTGTATTCTTATGGCTTTATCGGTAATAGGTATAATAGATAATACTCCATTTGATAGCTGAACTGACAATGTTCCATTTCGCATGGTATGTGTTTTGTAAGACTGTGCTAACAAAACAAAAGGGCCGCACAATACCGCTGCAAGCAAGGCAGCCATTTTAAAATAAAAAGCTTTAGATTTAATCATTTTGTCACACAAGTTTTACTCAAATACATCGCTACATGATGCTCATAGCATAAAACATTACCGGGCAGGCTTGTAAAATAAACTGGCCTAAATTCAGAATACAGGACTTTACTATATACTTCTATTAATAAAGTATTACAACGGTATTATGGATGCAGCAAAACCACCCCTTCGCAGCATTTTTACATGAATAGATGAGGTGTGGTCAACAACCGAATACGTAGTCACTAATTCCTTATCATGTCTACCATCGGCAATTAATGTAAGCCTGTATTTTATACCCTGCTCCAAAAAATCAAGTTTAATACTTTTCTGCTTCTCCCGCCCTTCCGCGTTAATAGCACCAATATACCAGTTACGATCTCTTTTCCTGGCTAACGAAATATCCTTACCTGGATAGCCTTCTATTAGTTTGATATCGTGCCAGGCCACAGGTACATTTTTAAGAAAGGACCTGGCCGCATCCGGCAGTTCGTAATAGCCTTCGGGCCGGTCTGCCAGGTGCTGGAGAGCCGACTCAAACAGTACGGATAAGGCCAGTTCATGCCCATAGGAAGTGGTATGCGGGAACTGGGAATTGGTAAACGTGACCGGCGTATAATCCATTGCGCCTACCACATTACGTGTGAAGGGCAGTATCGTGTTGTGCTCCGGCGCCGCATTTGTAAAATCAGGACCATTATTATACCACTCTGCACCTCTTACTGCTTCATAAGTCATTAAGTTCGGGTACGTCCGCGCCCATCCCCGAGGAACGAGGCATCCATGAAAATAAACCATCATTTCGAATTGGGCAGCATCCTCCAGTATATCCAGGTAGTACTGGATCATATTTTGCTTTTCGCTTTCAAAAAAGTCTATTTTAACACCCGCAACACCCAGCTTTTTGAGCCTGGTAAATTCAGCTACCCTGTTCTCATGTGTCAGCATCCGGTCTTTGGGAGTGGCTCCTACCCAGGTATGCGCTCCGCCTGAGTTGTACCACATCAGCGGTTTTACGCCTTTCGAATGTATATATTTTAAAGCATCTTCCAGGTTCCCGCCATTGCCCATAGCATCCCATTCCCAATCCAGCAGGGTATAAGGCCAGTTCATTTCAGCAGCAAGATCAGCAAAAGCACAAACCGTTTTAAAATCCCGGGTACCATGGTTATCTGACCAGTAATTCCAGGAAACCAGGCCGGGCTTTATCCAACCGGTATTGGCTATTTTAGACGGAGATGCCACGTCGTCAACCAGGGTAGAATTTACCACATCAGAAAGCGCTCCCATTATGATCACTCTCCACGGCGATTGCCAGGGAAGTGTTACCGTTGGCAACGATGCTCCGCTACCTCTGCCGTCTTTGGGATCAGGGAAGGTGATTTTGTACTTTGATCTGTCTGCCGTATTACTCAGCTTGGAACCGCAATAACTCCTATTTACATCAGATTCGTGCAATAAAAACCAACAGGAACTGTCTTTTGTGCTAAACAACGCAGGATAACACCATTCATCCTGTCGAACTTTATCGCTATTCATGGCCGTGTACAATCCTTCATTGGCAGGATTCCATTTCTCCATCCAGCGATTCGTTTCAGGAGTTATCGAATAAGCAGTTAACTCATCGTTTAC
Organism: Niabella aquatica; assembly: GCF_054779315.1. Taxonomy (NCBI): domain Bacteria; kingdom Pseudomonadati; phylum Bacteroidota; class Chitinophagia; order Chitinophagales; family Chitinophagaceae; genus Niabella; species Niabella aquatica. Next base: position 164,288 of record NZ_BAAGYM010000015.1, on the reverse strand, counting down.
AGTGTAAGCGCCTTGCTTACCGTTAAGCTCATAACGAAAAGTAACTCCATCATTATAAGCACGCACTACCACACTCAGTTTCTGTTTCAGCTTATTTTCAAAAGATAAAATTACCTGATGAGCTGCATTACTGCGCTCCAGCCTTTTGCCGTGCGTGACTGTGTATTTTTCATTTACCAAGGCAGGTTTTGTTGCTTTTACAAAACGAAGGCCCCGGGAAAAATCCATATTGTTCAAAACCAGTCCTAAATCAACTGCAGGTATTGCCCGTGTTACTTTCTCACCATCCCGGTAATCTATTTGCAAACTCCACATATCATCCGCTATTTCTGCGGGCGCAATAGTGCTGACTATTATTTTTTGATTGGGCGAGACAATGACGGGCGGTTGCGATGGTGTTTCGTAGTTCTGTAAAACGTTATTTTGCTGAGCTTTTAAACAAATCACTGCAACCCATATGCACAGTGTAAGCAACGGTATCGATCTTCGTATCATGTAATAGTTAATTTTATCATGCAACGGGTAATCATCTGCGCTATATTGCCTGCGGTTTATCAAGCAACACTATACCGCTTTAAATATTTATTTGCCTGCCGCTTTAAATTTGTAATACAACACTCCATGCACGGGGATCTCCAATGATAACGCCTCTTTGCCGGTATCTATCCTGGCAATGTCTTTCTGCCGCCAAAGATCGCGTACTACCTGTTTTCCTTTGATCTTCAACTTTTCAAAATCCTTATAAGATATGTTGATCTTATCTCTCCCAAAGTTGGTAAAGGCTACGGCCTTGCTTCCATCTTCCAGTTCCTTTACATATATACGTAGTTCCCCGATGGTTTGCAGACAGGTGCCCTGGCGTCCCAATGCGTCCTGGTTTACAGCAATCACTTCATCATTTGTTAAAAGATTTAAGGTAAAGGCATCCAGCTTTTCAAGATCGCAGCCAATCAGCAATGGTGCTGAGAAAATACTCCACAAGCTGATATGCAGGTATTGCTCATCGGGCTTCAGGCGGCTGGGATGCGCATTTCCCCATCCCACAGTACCTACTACCAGCATGTCCGGATCATTCCAGTTCCCCGGCTTTGTCCAGGCCGCTGCCTTATCCTGTGCCAATGCAATACTTCTCACGCTCGACCAGCTATCGGTAATGTCGTTTGTAGTGCGCCATAGCTGACCACCTACCGAGTCGCCCCATTTCCATACATCTCCCATGCCATACTGGCAAAGGCTATATACTATATCACGCTGTTGCTGCAAGAGATAATCGCCCATTATTTTAAAAGGTTTGATGCCATGCACCGGGTCGCCACCACCCTGAAAAGCCAGGGAAGGAACCTTATTGGAATCATTGTCAGGTAAGCCATTCAGTACACCACCGTAGCTGCACCAATCATATTTTAAGTAATCAAACCCCCAGCGGGAATAGCTTTCTGCATCCTGCCTTTCGAAACCATAGCTGCCGGCGCAGCCGCCGCAGGTCCATGGCCCGGGAGAAGAATAGATCCCCGCCTTAAGACCGTTGGCATGCAGATAATCCGTAAGCCCTTTCATATCAGGGAATTTGGAGTTAGGAAGGATATATCCCTGCTCGTCGCGCATTTTCCCTTTAAATGCCGGGTCTTTGGAGTCCCGGTTGTGTTGCCAGGAATCATCAATATTAATATAGCTCCAGCCATGATTGATCAGGCCACTTTTAATAAGCGCATCTGCAGCTTTTTTCACTTTATTTGCCGAAACTTCATGCCCAAAGCAGTTCCAGCTATTCCAGCCCATTGGCGGCGTCAGTGCAATTTTGTCACCACATTCAATCCGCAGCTTTTTGGTAGTTTTCCCTTTTGCATTTTTTGCGGTAAGCAATACATTAAAAGTTCCTTTCTGGTTGATTTTACCGGTAATAATCCCTGTCCTGGAATCCAGCTGTAAACCCCTGGGAAGATTTGCAGCTGAAAATGCCATTGGCCTGTCGCCTGTTGCCGGTATCCGGAACAGGAAGGGTGACCCCGGACGTACGCCGAACACAGGCGCCGCATTGATACGGGGCGTGGCAGGCGCTGCGGGTGTAAGAATATAGGGCTCGGACGCTACCGGATTGAACGTGGCAAAGGTAGTAACCCCTGTTGCATCGAATACGGCATCTACCCAATTGGCATGGTCATAATAAGGCCCGTTGCCTCCATCGGTAACCACTAATTCCAGTTTATCAATACCCGCTAATGATACCGATACCGGTTTGGCCGCATCTCCTAAGCGCATCACACCGCTCGACCATATTTTTTTATCGTCAGCATAAATTTCAAATTCAACGGCGGGTTTTTGTCCTTTCATCTCATCATCTAAGCCCACTAATGCTGAAAATTGAGCCGCCCTGCCATTAAGTTTTATAAATAACGAGCTTTCTGCATGGGTTCCAAATCCTCTTTCAAAGGTTTTACCTGCTATAGTGAGTGGCCTGCCGTCAACGGATTTGTTAATCCCCGGTTTGCCGTGACCTTGTGTAGCCACACTTAAATCCAACTGATCCAGCCACACCTTATTTTGTGCGTAAATATTATTGCCTGTCAGTATCAATAACACTGCTATGAATAATAATAACCACTGCTTTTCAAAAAATTTTACCATAATCATTATTTCACTTTTAAATAAATACGAATGCTACTATTCATTAAATTGCCACCAGTCAAAATAGAAAAGATCTTTATTTCCTTTAAAAACAAAATACAGATCATGTATGCCCTTAGCAGACTTTAGCGGCGTTTTAATAGTCTTCCAGATATCACCTTCTCCCGAGCCGGTAACATTTACCACACCCAGTAACGGACCGCCTGTACTTCCGGTACGCACTTCTATCTTACCCCCGTAAAGCGCTGCTACCGAAACGTCGAGGGATTTTACTCCTCTGGAAAAATCTACGCCCTGCACCTTAATATAGTCGCCATTATTAATGGAGGTGACAATAATACGGTCAGCGATTTTTCTGCCCCTGTTATAGGGTTGATTCCGCTCCCATTCGGTGACCATTTCCGTTTTTAGCCCTTCACTGTAGGCCATTGTTTCTGCTTCTACCTTATTGTAGGGATTAAGGGTGCCGACTCTTTTGGCACCTTCGGAGGTCCAGAAAGGGAGTTGCTGAATTGTCCCATCTGCATTGTAGGTAAGCTCGGTTACACAAACAGAACGGCGCTCATGGTGTTTGCTCATGGTTTGCCAGAGGATAGCATAATTAAAGCCAAATATATAAGACTTGCCTTTATAATCAATAATGCCCGGATGGTTACCACTGGAACGCTGATCGCCATCCATAATCATTCCGCCATACTCCCAGGGGCCGATGGCTGATTTACCTATGGCATAACCAATTCCCTCCGGACAGCAGGTAGACGCGTAGGCCATGTAATACTTCCCGTTTTTTTTCCAGGCCCAGGGACCTTCCTGGTAATGAAAACGATCGCGCGTTCCTTGTATCTTGGCAAATGAAGTGTCTTTAATAATATCACCTGAAATAGAAATCATATCCTCGTTCAGCTTCGCATACCAAAGATTGGGATTGCCCCAATACAGGTATGCCTGGCCATCGTCATCGATCAAGACAGTGGGGTCAATATCTTCCACCGAATTTTTTATAAGCGGTTTACCAATAGGATCTTTAAAAGGCCCGTACGGACTGTCGGATACCAGTACTCCTATTCCCATAGCATTGGGCATAGGACAGTAAAGATAAAACTTGCCATTACGTGCTACGCATTGCGGCGCCCAGGCGCCATTATCGGTGTTTACCCATTTAAAATCCTTTAACGATGCAACCACGCCGTGATCCGTCCAGTTCACCATATCAGTAGAGGTATACAGCAGCCAATCCTTCATTTTAAATCCAAAAGCATCGTCTTCATCATGGCTGGTATATAAGTACACCGTATCGTTATATACCATCGGTGCCGGATCGGCTGTGTACCTGGTTTGAATAATAGGGTTCTGTGCCCGGACTATATGTCCAAATACTAATAGCAAGGGGATGCTTAAAAAGCTCATTCTATTCATTACTATAAATGATTATTGGTTAAGGGGTGCCTCATTTTAAAACGATACTCAGTTTTTTGCCCGAATAGGTAACTGTTTTTTGATTGCCGCCAGGCAGTACGATGGTAAATATTCTGCTTTTCAGCATACCTTCATATATGCCCTTACGCGTATCTATTGTGAGTGTGCGTAAACGATCGTTCCATGAAAAGGGGATCTCTGTGTACATGCCTTTTTCATAATTGTAATTGTCCAATTCATCTTCATATAATATAAAATTGCCATCTGCACCGGGATACACTTTTACAGTCAGGTGGTCCCATTTTTTTTCTTCGGCATACTGCACATCAGGCCCCCAGGGAATAATACTGCCTGCCTTTACATAGAGAGGTAGAATACCAAGGGTGGTTTCTTTTTCGATTTCCTTCCCCCCGGTATGTACTTCATTGGTCCAGAAATCGTACCATTGGGTACCCAGGGGCAGGTATGTTTTTACGGTTTTGGATTGGGCGAAATTAATTGCAGCAACGCCTTCCTTGCTGTTTTCTGTTGGTTTATTCCACCCATCCTGTTCGTTGGTTTTAACCACCTTTTCGGGAGTGTAGTGCGCATGCAGTACCGGGGCCACTAAAAGAGCTTTACCGAACAGGTATTCATTATTGATATTCCAGACCTTTTTATCACCAGCAAAATCCATTATCAATGCCCTCATAAAGCTGGATTGATTTTTTGTTACGTCCCAGGAGGTGGAATAAATATAGGGGAGCAGGTTATACCTGAGTTTAATAAAAGATGCTATGGCGTCATAAACAGGTGTTCCCTTTTCTCCAAACTGGTAAATTTCCCGGGGCACATCTGTTCCATGTGAACGCATCATAGGCGTAAAAGTGGCATATTGCAGCCAACGTACATACAGTTCCTGGAATTGCGGATTCTTAGCGCCTGTTCCATCATTCCAGCTTTTATTATAGGCTCCGGCAAAAAAGCCTCCTATATCTGAATTGAAGTTTGGATTACCCGTAAGCGAAAAGTTTAAACCTGCCGGAACCTGGTTTCTCAGCGACTCCCAAGAAGAATTAACATCACCCGACCAAACACTGGCACCATAGCGTTGCTGGCCGGCAAAGGCCGATCTGGTAAGAATAAATACCCTTTTATCAGACGTAACTTTACGCTGATGGGTATATACGCCTCCTACTGTCATCAACGGGTAAGCATTTCTAACCTTACGGAAGGAGCCGAGGTAGGTCGTAGTATTCATGTCCTCCGGCTTCTGACTAAGATGATCAGGCTCGCTGGAGTCCATCCACCACGCATCTACGCCCAGACGGAACACGCCCTTGTTTAAATATTTCCAGTAAATATCCCTGGCTTCGGGGTTATAGGCATCGTAAACCCTCACGCCAGACGGGTAGCTGGTATCCGGAGGCCAGACTTCCCTGCCCGATTCAGGCCAGGTTTTAAAGTTGAACAGCATTCCTTTCTCATCCATTTCCCGGTAAGGCTTGGTCATGGGGCCAAATGAAGACCAGATGGAAACCGCCAGGCGGGCGTTTAAACCATGGATATCTTTCACCATTTTTTGAGCATCAGGAAAGTCAGGGCTGATGAAGTCCATCGCGTTCCACTGGTAATTATTACCCCAGTATTGCCAATCCTGGATAATGCCATCCAGCGGAACTCCCAGTTCGCGATACTTTTTCACGACCCCTACAATTTCATGCTGTGTTTTGTAACGCTCTTTGCTTTGCCAAAAACCATAGCTCCAAAGAGGAAACATAGGCACCTGGCCGGTAAGCTCACGCATGCCAGCTACCACCCCATCCGCATTTTTACCGTAAATAAAATAATAGTCAATGCCATCGCCTACTTCCGATTCAAACGAAGTGCTCTTATGAGTGTCCCTGAATTTTGTTGGTGAGTAATTATCCCAATACACACCATATCCTTTTACCGATTGAAAAAAAGTAACAAAATCCCAGGTATTGTTTTGAACCATTGTTACTTCCTGGTTACGCTGCGACATTTTTCCGTTTTGAAGAATGCCTAAACCATAAATAGCTTCATCTGCATCCAGCGCAAAAGTTTGGGACACTTTATAGGTAAAAGAACCATTATCATTCAATTCACTGAAGGCCGCACCATCCTCTTTTTCTTTCATCAAATCAGTATTCAGCAGGCTTTTAAATTGAATGACGCCACTTTGAGTATTCAAAACAACCCGCAATGATGCAGTCTTTAACAAAAGCTCCTGTTGCTGCTCGCTGACGGTAAACAGGTTACTTACCGGCTCTTTTATAACAGAAAGGCTTTGTTTGGAAAAATTTTTACCTGCCGGCCATTTTATAACTCTCACAATACCAGGTCCATAAAGCCGGATTTCAACATTCATGTTGTTTACAACTGTTTTCAGTCCTGATCCGTTTTTTTCAAAAGACTGTGCCAGGCAGCTTATAGAGGCTGCTAAGGCGACCAGAAAAAGAACGACCATCCGACTCATTGTTGACAGGCTGATTTTAAAATTAATTGCAGGCGACTTTTTCCCAGTTCCCATATGGTAACGCTTCATTTTGCAGAAACACGCAACTTGTACAACTTTTGTTTCTTTAGTAAAATAGGATTGCTGAAGCCCCCATCTGAACAAATCCAGAACCGTTAGCAGCCAGACAAACTGACAAAAACCGATTAACTCATATCATCAGATAAACTGATAGCCAAATATATTTTATTGGTGATGGAAACGCTTCGATAGAAGATATTTTAGTTTCGATTTTAGATAATTAATACTGTTTACCACCACATGCTGCTATAAAAGAGCAAAAATCAGCATTGCTCAAAATACAGCAGGCAAGTAAAAAAATAAGCAAATCTTGATCTTAAAAAAGACAGATTGGCAGTGTAGTTAATGGCGGGCCTCTTTTGAAAACAGGCGAAAGCTAACTGGCTGCTACTTCGCTGGAACGTATACCAGAATGCAGTGTTTCTGTAAGTTTGCCACTAAAAAGCAGAATAAATAAGAAATAAAAATGTTTTTATAATGGCAGTACCTACTAATAAAAGCGAATTACAAACGGCAATAAAAATCAACTATGAAAAACTCTGTAAAGAGCTGCTTACTATTTCTTCTGCAAAAGCGGGGGTCAAAGAACTTGAAGGGCATGCGAAGGGAAGTCTGATGAGCATCAATAATCTTTTGTCTTATCTCGTTGGCTGGGGCGTATTAATCCTGAAGTGGATTGATAAAAAAGATCATAACAAGGCGGTTGATTTTCCTGAAACCGGATATCGTTGGAATGAACTGGGAAAACTGGCTCAAAAATTCTATCGCGATTACGAAAACGATGACTTTACTGCTTTACAGGGGAAGTTGGATGAGACCATTCGCGAAATCTTAAAAGTAATTGATGCCAAATCAAATGACGAGCTTTATGGGATAGCCTGGTACGAAAAATGGACGCTCGGGAGAATGATTCAGTTCAACACGGCATCTCCTTATACCAATGCAAGAGGAAGAATACGGAAGTGGAAAAAAGAGAATCACATGTTCTAGATTTCATCAGATATTTAATGGAAAAAAACAGGGAGCGATTATGGTGCTCATGCGACGGGAGTATACATTTTAATACAATTTTTTCAACAGAACAATAGTATGCTTACTTAAAACGCCCAATCTTATCAGTTCCAATACATCAATGTTTCATAAGTAAAAGCTATTTTGCCATTATTTTGATATTTGGAAAACAAAGTGTCCATTTCTCCCATTAATTTGTTGAACACAGGGCCGTCTTTAGGGCAATAGGAAGATGATCTCAGTCTGCCCTTCAGGCCTGCCAGGTCAAATTCCTGCGCATTTTGAAGCGTAGTAAGGAACAATTCCCGGGGGCTAAAAAATTGGGCAATCACTTCTTTATCAACATTGTGATGATTTACATCTTGGTACTCTTTAATGTTTTCATATAAGATCTGCTCGTAAGCTTTCTGAAGTTCCGATTGAGTGTTCCTGGAATTCCAAACCAGGACAATATGCCCCCCGGGGCTTAAGATTCTTTTAAATTCTTTTTTACTGGCTTCTTTGTCAAACCAATGAAAAGCCTGCCCGCTAAATATAATATCGACACTTTTATCAGAAAGGGTGGTTTTTTCAGCAGAACCATTAACACTTTTGAAGGTGGGGAATTTTTCCAGCATGAGTGCCTGTGCGTTTCTCATCTCTTTGTTGGGTTCAATGCCATAAACAACGTTTCCATTCTCAAGAAAGGGGATAGAAGAAATTCCGGTTCCTGAACCAATGTCTGCAATTGTTTTTTTACTGTTCAATCCTATGCATTTCTCTAAAACATCTATCATTTCCTGGGGATAAGATGGGCGATATTTAATATAATCATCCACGTGTTCTGAAAATCTTTTGGTATTGTCTTTTTTCATGCGCTTAATTATTATATGATAAAACGTACATATAAACGCTCCCGATATAGCTACCTGGATAACGAACAGAAGATTGCAATCGATTCTACCCCGGTTTTATTCAGGTAAAAGTGGCCGGTTATTTCCGGGTGTAAGCTGCTTATTATTGAGTTTTTCGGTAAATGCAATAAATGTGCCCATCCATAGCGGCAAAATAGTCCACCTTGCCGCCCCGTCTTTTGTCTGGAACCGGATAAGTTTCGCTCCGGCTTTTATTGCATTATCAAATTCCAGACCGATGTTTTCAACATACAAATAAAGTTCACATCTTGGTATCCCGTAGCCCTGGTCTGGATGAGGAATTTTGTCTGAAAATATTTTAGCCCTTCTTAGGCATCAACCCCGTTTTACAGTTGTCAGCAAGTATAAACGCTGTCATACCGGGAACGTTTAAATGGGAATTTGGCCGCAGAGTTCGGAGTAAAAAGAAGCATTTGCCTGTTGATCATTTACGTAAAGTATCGTTTCTGTAAGAAAGATATGTTTTCTTTTTGTACATTTTATTTTTATGGCCGTCTGCCACAAAATTCAAACGACGGTAGTTATTCATTCACCATGATCACGGTTGTTTTTTCCCCCGCGAAAGGTTGGCATTTTGGAGTAGTCCGTCAGCCCTAATTTATTGCCGAACGGGTCGCTGAATTCAACGGAAACACCGGTCATAATCTCAAATGGCTCGCTGAAAAACTGAACTCCCTTTTGTTTGAGCTCTTCGTACACTTGTCGGACATTATCCACAGTGAGCCAGATTGCAGGTTTTGCATTTTGCATATTACTAACAATAATTGCGGGTTCATTCTCGCCAACTTTAAAAGCAGTCATTCCTTTGTCGGCAAAATCAAACTTAATGTCAAGCCCGAGTTTATTTTTATAAAATTCCTTTGCCGTGTCAAGATTATCCGCAGGCAGAAAGAAATTGTCGTAATCGCTGATTATATTCATGTTTCTTCTTATTTTATTGGTAAAAGGTTAAGCCGGGGTTTATAAATTCTTTTTGATCTTATCCGTGATGTAAAAGGGTTAACGGGTTAGATCCCAATTAAAGACTCCCATCCTTTTCGTCAAAAGCCACTACTTCTGTAAGAAACGGCACCTGCGCCGGGTTGATCCGCCGTTTAGCCTCTTCGTATGTAAACCACTCCCACCGGTCAATTTCGGGTACACGAATTATTTTGCCGGACCTGGGCGGCCAGGTAAGATCAAAAGAATTGCTGCTTAATGTGCTTGTGTCTATGTCTCCTTTTAAGGCCCAGGCTAATACTATTTTCCCTCCCTTCTGCTTTATGGTGGATAAAGAAGTAAATGCACCTTCAATAGCCTGTCCTGTTTCTTCTTTAAATTCTGTTTTAGCACGTTCCAGGGGATCTTCGTCTATTAACAGCTCCCCTTTTGGAATGGACCAGGCGCCTATATCTTTATTTTTCCAGAAAGGTCCGCCAGGATGTACCAGGAAAAAGTAGATGCCTGCATGATCTCTTTTAAACAATAAAATGCCTGCGCTTGCTTTCATTGCCGATAGTTTTTTCTAAATGATTATCGGCCTGTTGTTTGATTTTTTGTTATTCAACAGAACCGGCGGAATAATAAATTGCTAAATTAACTGCTTTTACAGAGATCAGGGAAACTGGCTCCAGGATATTTGCTTTTTAGCTGGTAGCTCCAGGGGGTCCAGCCAAAAGATGTGTGTATAGGCTGTGTAAATAGCTTCACCTCACAACAAACGAATAATGCTAAGCGCGCGCATTATTCAATATGCTTTTAACTAAAGTACTATCTCCTGTACTCATTCGTGTATGTTACACAACCAATAAAACATAGCTGCAAATGCACGAATAATTTCCTTTTCAGCTATCTATTCCTGCCTTCTCTTCGTATTTTGATCTGTATAGCAAAATTGTTGTACCCAAAATCATTCTGCCGTGCAGGGCGCTGCAATTTGTGAGGAAAAGTACTTTACCAATATCCTGAATCTGCCAGCTTAAAGTTTTGCGTCTTGCCCTGAAAATATAATGCCTATACCATCGAAAATGCTTATCTTTACTATATCGTATGTTATCCTAACACTGGATTTGTCTTTTTCCTCCATTCAAATATAGTGATTGCTTAACGTAAGGCAGGTATTATATCCGCACTTGTTTGCTGGATAACCGTACCCCTATTTTATCATTTTTTAATTTTATTTAATTTGTCATTTAACAATTTACAGCTTATTGCGCCTTTACAAAAAGCGCTGGGCGAAGCATGCTATACCACACCCACTCCTGTACAGGAAAAATCTATCCCGGTAATTTTACAAAAAAGAGATGTTTTGGCCTGTGCCCAAACCGGCACCGGTAAAACGGCTTCTTTTGCCTTGCCGCTGCTGCAGTTGCTGCACCTGGAGCCAGGCAAAATTACCCCTAACTCCCGTGCTTTAATACTAGTGCCTACCAGGGAGCTGGCGCTGCAGGTGGCAGAAAGTTTTGCAACCTATGGCAAGTATCTTTCTTTAAAGCATCTCGCCATTTTTGGAGGGGTTTCTCAACATAACCAGGTGAAGGCATTACAGCAACAGGTAGATGTGCTTATTGCCACTCCCGGCCGTTTGCTGGATCTTCTTAATCAACGTTGCCTTTCTTTAAGCGATATTCAATACCTGGTACTGGATGAGGCAGACCGTATGCTGGACATGGGGTTTATTCATGATGTGCGGAAGATCTTTTCCAGGTTGCCTTTACAACGGCAAACGATCCTATTTTCTGCAACCATGCCTCCTGAGATCCAGGAGCTGTCAGACACGCTGTTAAATCGGCCTGTAAGAATAGCTGTAACGCCACCGGCAACAACAGTCGACCGTATACAGCAATCACTGTACTATACGCAAAAACAACACAAGCCGTCTTTGTTGCTGCATGTATTAAAAGATGAGGGCATTACAACTGCATTGGTGTTTGCAAGAACAAAACATGGGTCTGATAAGATTGTAAAAAATCTTATCCGGGCAGGTATTAAAGCTGCCGCTATACATGGTAATAAATCACAGTCGGCGAGACAGACAGCACTTTTGAATTTTAAAACAGGAGCGATAAGGGTGCTGGTGGCTACGGATATTGCTGCCAGGGGTATTGATATTGATGATATGGGTTATGTGATCAATTATGAACTGCCCAATATACCGGAAACCTACGTGCACCGTATTGGCCGGACCGGCAGGGCAGGAGCAGAAGGCATTGCTATTTCTTTTTGCGATGATGAAGAAAAAATATACCTGCGCGATATTCAAAAGCTGGTGAATAAAAAAATACCCGTGGTAAGTAATCATGCATTTGATGTGCCGCTCCTGCATGAAAAAGATGCTGCCCCAGCCCGTTCATTTCAATTGCCTTTCCAGGGGAGTGGCCGGGGTGAAAGAAAGAACAGTTATTCTCAAAGAAAGGTTAAACAAAGCTCGGCTATGTTGAAATAGCAATGATTGAACCGACCGGGCAATTGTTCATTTAAACCACTTCCGCCTAAAAATTATCTTGGATGGCTCATATAAAAATCGGTGATATTGTTACACTTTTACCCCCTTTCAACTCTGAAAAGAAATATACCGTAGTAGAAATAGACGGCAATTATGTAACACTGTACATCCCGGGGCAACATAAAGGTCTGGTGATTCATATCAGGTGCATTTCATTGCAGTAGCGCACTTAATTATAGGACCTGGGCATAAAAGACCCGCCGTAATTCAATTACGGCGGGTCTTTTATGCATATAATAGTTTCGGATAAAGACCTCCTGGTAACGAATCAGGAAAAGGCTTTACATCTTTTAGTACGTTCTTTCATCAATTGTATGGCTTGTTCGCGGCTGTCAAACATCCCGTTTATATTCACCAGGTTATCTGCCAGTTTAGGATATTGCTTGGTCATCAGGTAAATGAATACATGCAGGTAATGGATACCGTCAAATACGATCGCTTTTTTCCGGGCAAATTCATCTTTGCGCTTCCAAAACTCTCCGGGCATTTCGGTATAATGCATACCCGGGCGTAAATGGTGAATGATATGATACCCGTCATTCCAGCAGGTGTGATTGTAAGAGGTATTGATGCAGTTAATAGAGTTGGTAAAAATATCCTCCGGATTGGAACGGTCAATAAAGGAGTGTTGCGTCCAGTTACCCAGCATCATTACAAAGCGGGCAAAAATTAAAGGGATTACAAAAACTACCAGGGTCGCTTTCAGGTCAACAAAACACATAACAATACAAAACAGGATGTACAGCCATTCTCCCAAAGTAAACCTGGTGTATAATTTCTTCCTTTTTCTTTTATACAGGTATTCAAAAGTTTCTTTAAAGCCCAGCAGGATGAAGTTGAAAAAATAGGCAAGAAAGCTGCTAAAGCTGTCACGCTGATAAAACATAGTGCTGCTGGAATCTTCTTCTGTATTATTCTCCACATGGTGCATGCCTAAATGATGACTATAATACCCTTCCGGCGCATGGCCGAACAACGGACAGATCACCCAGGTAATATAAAAATGAAAAGTATTCTGGTAAGCTGGTTTAAATATTTTCCGATGGCAAAGACAATGAAACATTAAGCCGAATCTCCCTTTAAAATAAAACTGCGCGATATAAAAATAGCCGATCGCAACAGCCCACCAGGCCCATCCTGCTAAAAGTGGTGTAAATAGCAAAACGGCCAGTGGAACTACCGTCAGGTGTATCATAGTAAGCAGGTATATAAAAGGCAGGTCCCGGGGGTCTTTTATAAAACGCATCCACAACCGGTCATAGAAATTTAAAAGCCTGGGCGTATAAACAGGATCTGTTAACTCAGATAAAATCTTCATTAGTATATTTTTAGATGGCCACTACTGATCCGAAAAAATTCCGGGCTTATTCATAGCAGACAATTGTGATGGCTACCGGAACTACGTGGTATATATGACTGTCTCAAAGGATTTTAAGCATGATGTTACAACAGAATAACCTAACCGGCCTTTGAGACGGCCATACTTTTCATGTTTCGCCCCATGCAAACCTTTAAAGTGTGATTATATTTTGGAAGATAACCATTTAAACCGGTATCTCCATATCTCACCCGCCAAAAGTTGTTAAATATTAGCTATTTGTTTGTTTTCAGAATTTTTAGAGCGGTGGTTTTGAGGCACCCAGGAATATCAGGCTAAACTATTTGCAGCGGAACGCTGTTATAATAGCGTAAGCTAACCGGTTTATATGCAATGTTCTTTGACCGTGTTCTTTTTAGTTACGCAAATAATTATTTACAATGTATAAAAATGATCATTCGGGGAAAGCCTCCTTAAAGTTTATCCTGAAAAATATGGAAATGGTTGCTCCTAACATTTGCTTTACGGGAGACGCTATTACCAGTTTAAGCAATTATACGGCTAAAAGAACCGTTGTAAATATGGATGAATGGGACTGGCACAAAGAGCTAAGGGAAGGAACAATTTTTTATATCATTACCAAGCAGAAGAAAACAAATGTCTAAAATCAGTCTCCCTGGTGTTGCGATAAGTGTTTTTTGTTGTATTAACAGGTTATACCGGGAAAAAGCAGTATATTCAGGAACTGTTAATTACTCCGCTGATTGTTTTACTGTTTTGCTAAGGCAACTGTTTAATAACTCTAACGAGCAGATGTCTTTACTTAAAACAACAACACATGAAGTTTGCTTCACTCATTACAGGAACGGGCGCTTATATACCCAACAGGATACAGAAAAACACTGACTTTACAGACCATGTATTTTATGAGGCCGGGGGCCGGGCCATATTAACTCCAACAAAGATTATTATTGAAAAATTCAGGAAGATAACCGGTATATCCGAAAGACGTTATGCTCCCTCTCATATGAATGCCTCTGATATGGCCGCCGTAGCAGGGTGGCAGGCATTAATAAATAGTGATATTGATCCCGAAACCCTGGACCAGATTGTAGTAGCGCATAATTTTGGGAATGTGAGTGATGGAACCGTTCAGTCGCAAAATGTGCCTTCACTTTCCTGCAGGGTAAAACATATATTAGGCATTAACCGGCCTGGCTGCCTTGCCTATGATGTATTGGTAGGTTGCCCGGGGTGGCTGCATACTGTCATTCAATCCCATGCATGGTTCAGAGCAGGGATGGCTCAAAAAGTACTGCTGATCGGCACAGAAACCTTATCCCGTGTTATTGACCCTGCTGACCGGGACAGTATGATTTTTTCTGATGGTGCCGGAGCTGTTGTAATGGAGTACAGGCCTGTGTCCAGCGGCGATACAGGTATCCTGGGATGCAGTGCGCAAACCCATAGCATAGAAGAGGTGGATTACATCAACATGGGAAACAGCTACAGGCAAAATGGCAGTGATACTATGTTTATAAAAATGAAGGGACGCAAAGTATACGAGTATGCTTTAAAACAGGTACCGCTAGCTATGAAGGAATGCCTGGACAAAAGTAATATTTCCATTAATGAAGTGAACAAGATCCTGATCCACCAGGCCAATGAAAAGATGGATGAAGAGATTGTAAAAAGACTGTACGAGCTTTATGGAGCAGTTCCTCCGCCAAATGTAATGCCTATGAGTATCCAGTGGCTCGGGAATAGCTCAGTAGCTACTATTCCAACCCTGTACCATTTAATCCGAACCAATAAAATAGCAGGCCACGAAATTACTGAAGGAGCGATTATTCTTTTTGCATCTGTTGGTGCGGGCATGAATATTAATGCGGTGTGCTACAGGGTTTGAGCTTTTGAATACAATATGGAAAATAATTCCGTTTATACAGTAACTACTTTTCGTAAAAACGCTCACAAATTGTTTGAAGCACTGATTTTGCGGAACGAGTAAAACGATTAAACCGCAGCACAATGAAAAGTATTGCAACAATTAGGACAGATGCAAACACCGGCTTCAATATTAACCGGGAGCAAAGGCAAAGGAGCGGCTTGGTACTTATAAGCCAGTGAAGATATTACAGTTGCAGCCATCGCTTGCCCGTTATACGGCTATTATCTGTGTTCAGGGTAAAATCAAAATGCTTTACGTGTATATTGTTTTAATGACGCTGTTTTTTTGCTTAAATGCATTATAAATAGTACGGCTTAAAAAAGAAAAAATGATTACCTGGAATATTATCCTTATCTTCGCTCTGTTAATTTGAGTTACCGCTCTATTGTAAGCACCTGCTCTTCAGCTTTTCAGCTTTCTATATTTGCCTTTCTCGAATCATTTATCATTTATTAAATTTATTAAAATGAACATTTTCGTGTCCAACCTTGGGTACAGCTTCTCCAGTGAAGATCTTTCTGAATTATTTTCAAATTATGGTCAGGTAGATTCTGCCCGTGTTATTACAGACAAATTTACCAGTCAAAGCAAAGGATTTGGTTTTGTTGAAATGTCTGATGAAGCAGCCACAAAGGCGATCAAAAATTTAAACGGCACTATGCAGGACGGTCGCTCCATTAAAGTTATGGAAGCCAGGCCCAGAGAAGAAAAGCGCAGCTATTCTAATCGCTGGTAGATGCAAAGGCCGGTTCCGGTTATCAAAAAATCAAATTTATTATATGGATATAGCTTCAATAGAAAAGTTCTTAGATACAAATGCTAAAAGCGCTAAAGTAGTGAATGTACATTTTAAAGACCGATCGACTGTAACCGGCATTTTTGTTTCTTTAAAAGATTATGGAGAGCTCAAAGCAAAGAACTTCTGGCGTTTGGTTAGCGCTAAGAATGTAGAGCAATGGAAAAAGACCAACGATGTTGAATTGTCGCGTTTATTTAACGGTGCTGCATTTACAAGGCTGACCATTACAAAATAGTTTCAGGTTATTAAGAACATCTCACATTTGCTGATGTTACTTTCAATAGCGGTTGCAAAGGCCTGTAGGAAACAGCTTGCCCATTGCGCCCTCAATGCCTAATTAAAAATTCAACCTGCACAATAAATGACCAGAGAGCGGCCTCCGCTCGCTGTTATTCGCCTAACCAGGATTTGAAATACTGCGATTTATCTCTGCTGACAACAATCTGCTCCCGGGTGGCGGGCCTCACTTATACAACTAATTTCTGGTTAAACCATTGACGTATGGCCATACCGCCGTATGTGACAACAGGTACTTTCTATTATCCCTGAAAATTTTTTTAGGGTTTAGCATCCGCTCGATTTTTCATCCAGCGAATAGTCTAATATATATTTCTGATTTTCTGCGGTTCTGATATAGCTCGTGCCTACTTCAGAAAAGAAATAAGCAATAGCTGTCACATCTATGCGGATCATTTTAGCATTCAAGCGAATCAGGAACCTGTCTTTATAGCCATGCGCCTGTTGCTGAAGCTGATGTATCTTTACAGACAACGTATCGATCTGCTCTGTTAGTAATGCTGTGTGGAAGCAGATTGATTAAATTTATGAATGGCTAATAATAGATACCGTTATAATCAGCACGAACAGCAGTGCCACAAAAATACTGTGCAAATACCCTTCCAATGAAAAACGATACCCCCCAAAAAAACTTTTATCATATAAGTAAATATTAGCGGTGTACAAAGCTATAGTAGCTAAATGCAAACAGCAAGGGTATGAATGATGCGTTTTGAGGTTTGTTGTAAGCCAACATACCGTTTTCTGTAGCAGAGCACGATCAAGCGGTTCACTTCCCACAATAACACTGTTTCTGACATTGGCAAAACATAGATAGTCAGAAAGCCGAAACGTTCAGGCCCTGTGTCATTCCTGTTAAAAAAAATAATATGCCCCATAAGCCCCATAACAGGCACTCCGAAAAACCGGAACCATTTATCGTTTAATTTATCGGTTATGTTTCTTATAGTGAGAAAAGCAATTAGCGTCATTTTTTTTGTTATTCAAAGATATTTATCAATGAAATAACATTTTTGACAGATGAACCGTATTTATAGGGAATACAGTGATGTTAATAACATTATTTGTCTTCTTCAAAAGGCGTTCAGCAGCATCAGGTGATCTTTCGTCGTAAATCTGGTGTGTATATCGCCATCTGTTGTTTAAATGGAAAATCCTAATGATTTTTGCTCAGCAGGTTTATTTAAAGAGCTATGTAATGGTCCGGGTAACCGGAAGGGATACTTTAAAGAAAAAGCATATTTTTTATAAAGACATAATAAGATTTTCTCATGTAAAAAAGCGGGGCAGATATTCTTATCAGCTCCTTTTTTATTTTATATAGCACCTGCGCTACATTCCAATCGTCTATCAAACCTGTCGTATAGCGGCAAATCACTGTATCTGTCGCTATGTTTTTCAGAGGTTCTTTACAGCAAATAGATTTGTGCTTCAAATAAAAATTTTATTAATGATGTACCACAACAAATCAATCAACGTTCTGGCCCGAACCGGAATGGCATTGCTTTTAGTAATCGCCGTATGCACCGGCTGCGAAATAGATAAAACCGCCATTGATGATCCCCAAAAATCCGATAAAGCTGTAAACTTTATTCCTGCAAAGAATAAAAAATTCATTTATAAGATAGCGGGTGAAGATGGTTCTGCAGGCACAGCTACGCAAAATATCTCCGGCAGTAAAGACTCTTCAGGTATTACGGTATATAACCTGCATTCGGTAGTACAGGCAAGCGGTCAGTCCATGATAATGGATAATAAAATATTTGATTTGAATGGAAAAACCTACACCCAAATAAAGGTTCCGGATGCATGGTATCAATATATAGCGCTACTTGACCAAATGCCCAATGTAAAAGTCACCAAAATAGAACTGCTGGGATACCCCACGTATATGGTTATGCAAAATACTTTGAAAAACGGAAGCACTGTTACAACAGAAGGTTCCTCCACGCAGGTGCAGCTTGTAGAATATACGAACAAAGGAGAGCCTGGATCTATGAGGCAGGAAATAGAACAATTGAGCGGGTCGGGCAAAGTTGAAACTGTTACTGTTCCAGCGGGCAGCTTTGTATGTAATAAGTTCTCTTATGCAATAAATACTAAAATAACCGTAAAAGCTGGTAGCCGGGAAGAAACCGCCGGCGGCTACCAGGAGATAACTGTTTGGATGGCGCATGGGATAGGTATGGTAAAGCAGGAGTCCACCGGTACCCTGGTATCAGTGATACTTCTGCCAACAGGAGAAATAAAAAAGATCATCACTAATACGGCATCCACTACTACTTTGCAAAAAATAGAGTAACGTTACAATGAGCAGCATTAACTTTCAAATACTACAGCCCACAGATCAACAGTCTTTCATACAGTGAAAAAACATACTTCAGACTTACAGGCTGGTAATCATATTGTGCTATCAAACTCAAAAATCATCATGGCTATGCAAGAGCATACTGCGTACAAACGCCTTGAGGAAGCATACACCCAGGAAAACCTCACAAGGATCTGCGGACAGATTCTTCAGCTATATAAACTGAAACAGTATGAACGTTTGCGGGCCCTGCTGGTGAAGATCGGTGACCCCGATGCCCATAAAGTGGGGGACAGGCAGCTCCTTGTAAAGCTGATGCTATGGTATCACCCCGACCGGCTGTCCTACTACCAGCAGCTTTTAAAAAATGAAAAGGAACACAGCAACCTGGCTGAACTAAATCATATCCTGATCACACAAAATGATCCCTTACTGTTTGATCACAATCCTGCAAATGCTGTCAGTACTGCAGATCCTGATCTGCCGGGTGAGGAATATGCCTGGCAGGACGCCGAAGAAGGGAATTACTATGATAGTGATACGGACGATACGGAGCCTGATACTTACTATGGAGAAAACGATAACAGCTTTTATACTATATTCAAAAAAAGCATGTATGGCAGGACAGACATTATTTTACCCTCCTATATGCTGGAGGACATGGATGAGCTTGAACTGGCCAACAGGGGAATGGACAGCCTGGAAGGAATAGCCCATTGCCGTCACCTGATAATGCTCAACCTTTCGGGAAACGCATTAACAAATACAGAGGGTATGGAAGGACTGACTTACCTGGAGGAATTATATATTTCTGATAACAAAATCGGGTATATCGACGCGCTCAGCCATCTGGGTCGGCTGAGAGTGCTGGACCTGTCAGGCAACCAAGTAGATGATATTACGCCGTTGTTTGAACTGGAGCACCTTGAATTTGTAAACCTGGTAGAAAATCCCGTTCCTGCTCTGCAGGTGCATGGATTGAAGGCAAAAGGGTGCATAGTAATTATTTAAACAGGCAACAAAACCTGCTGTATGTAGCCCAAACCCGTTCTATATCTACGAACCCAAAAGTCTTCATTTCTTTCTGTTAGCATTGCGGGATGAATAAAACAATTATCAACCCCATTATCAGAGACCAGGTAACGTTCATGCAAACCGCGGTGGCTACCAATGGTCGTATTACCACTTTGCAGGTTACCTTAATGCCGGGCGGCGGCACACCTTTGCATTACCACAGAAATTTTTCGGAAACCTTTGTTGTGGTTGAAGGAACGCTAACCATTACACTGAAGCATAAAACCATATCTCTCATGGCCGGCCAAAAGCTTACGGTAAAACAGGGACAGGCGCATCGTTTTTCAAACGAGTCTTCTGCACCTGTAGTTTTTACTACGGTAATCCTTCCGGGTTCTGAAGGATTTGAGAATGCCCTGCGTATTTTATACGGCCTTGCAGGTGACCATAAAACCGATGACAAGGGAATGCCGAAAAGCCTGCTGGCATTAGCGGTGGTGTCCACCATAAGCGATATGCGCCCGGCCGGCGCCGGCGTGCTGCTGGCCCCACTTATGGGAATATTTAATTACATTGCCAGGGCTTCAGGCTTTGATAAAAAGTTGGTGAACCGGTATTGTAAAATTCCTGAAGCACTTTCGTAATCCATTATATTAAGATCTTTTCCTTATAAAGTCAAGGCCTTTTTCTCCGCTATATAATCATGCGCTTTCCTCTAATTTTGACATATTAAATTTCTGAGTATGGCTATGACCTGGAATAATTGCTTCTCTTCCAAGCGATATGGTATGGAGAGCACAACAACTGATATACGGAGCGATTTTGAAAGAGACTGGGACCGCATTATTTTCTCAAGTCCTTTCAGGCGATTACAAAATAAAACACAGGTCTTTCCGCTGCCCGAAGAGATCTTTGTTCATAACCGTCTTACTCATTCACTGGAAGTGGCCAGTGTAGGCCGCTCATTAGGAGGCCTGATAGGAGAGCGCATTGGTCAATTGCAGGAAGTGCGGGAAGATGAAAAAGCCCTTACATTTTATAACAGCGATCTGAAATATGTAATAGCAGCAGCCTGCCTCGCACACGACCTGGGAAACCCGGCATTCGGTCATTCGGGGGAAGATGCTATTTCAAAATATTTCAGGAGAAGAGATACTTCGATCCCTGAGGATATAGCATTTAAGCAGCTTTTCAGCAAGGCGCAATGGAAAGACCTTACGACTTTTGAGGGTAATGCCAATGCGCTGCGCATTTTAACCATGCACCAGCATGGCAGAGCTGAGGGCGGGTTCAGGCTTACCTACAGCACACTGGGATCTATTATTAAATATCCTTGCGAATCGCTCGCTGCTGCTAAAGAATTTGTTCACCGGAAAAAGTATGGTTATTTTAATATTGATGAGGCCGTATTCCGGAATATCGTAAAAGAGCTGCATATGATCACCGGTGAAACAGAGGATGTAGTAGTATTCAAACGCCATCCCTTCGTGTTTATTGTAGAGGCGGCAGACGATGTATGCTATAATATCATAGATTTTGAAGATGCCCACCGGCTGGGCCTTTTAACCTATGAAGAGGTGCATGACAGTTTGCTCTCTGTTATTCAGCATCACCCGGACAACATAGAACGGGTGAAAGAAACCGCTGCGAGCCTGCGTGGTGATGCCAACGAATCAATAGCTTATTTGAGAGCCAAAGCCATCAACACTTTAACCTATAAATGCAGCGATGCGTTTTGGCAGAACCGCGATGCCATACTTGCGGGGACCTTTAATAAAAGCCTGATGGGTGCTATACCTGAAATGCAGGATACCCTCGATAAAATTGGTAAAATATCTGTAGAAAAAATATATAACGCTAAAAAGGTAATAGAGCTGGAAATAGCAGGCTACAGGATTATGTCGGGGTTGGTAGAAGATTTTGTTACTGCTGCCTTAACACCAAAAGAAAAAAGAGATAAAGAGCATCAAAAAATACTGGCTTTGCTTCCCAGCCAGTTTATATTTGATGAATCAGGAACGCCTTATGAAAAAACAATACGTATACTCGATTTCATATCGGGCATGACAGATGTATATGCTTTAAAGTTGTACAGGAAGCTCAGAGGAATTGATATATAACCAACAGGAATGCTCTAAATAAAAAGGGAGAAGATAAGACTATCCTCTCCGATGTTTTATATGAGAAAAAAATATGACAGGCTGGCCTGATTACCACCAGGATACCAAAGCCTATTTATCTGCTCTTTTATATTTTGATACGACCTCGGTTTCACCGGTGTTGTTCGCATTGATGTGCGTATAACTTTTTTCGTCTCTTAACACGATCCTGTAATGCACACCGTTCTGGTTAGATACCTCAGTTATGCCAAATACCTGTTTGCCTTTGTACGTTTTCTTTACATTGTATAGAACATTTCCCGGCAGATGCTCTTCGCCGTAGTAACGGATAGTTTGTACCAGGTTGCCTTTTGAGTCAAATGTGGCGCGGGTTTTAATATTATCAGCAACGAAGTAGGCATTATATTGTTTGCCGGTATTACTCCATTTTACGTGATCAGCCTCTTTAAATATCATATAAAAAGCCTTTTGTGCCTTTTCGCCTGCAGGCTCTTTGGGAACTGCAAATGCATTAAAAGACAGGGATAACATTACGGCTGTAGAAAGAATTAAGTGTTTCATCTCGAATTGATTTTAAGTATTTGTTTTGTTTTATTGTATTTGTTGCACAAACATACATCCCGTGTGTACTGTAAGGCAAAGCCTAAATGGTAAACAGTATTAAAACAGCCGGTGAACAACAATTTTTAACGGGTGAAAAGCATCATTACAATGCAACCTTTTCACATATTGCGCCTGGTTTATATGTTTAGCTCCTGCCATATATATTAGTCGTGCAGAAGCTTAAAATGTTACAGCCTGTAAAAAATAAAATATAGAATCAGAAAAAGCGTGGCCTTTGGCTCTGGCGGAGTGATATAGGTATAAGCAAACCAATGAGGATGGATATTTACTACGGCGAAAGCGGAGGCAAGTTTTCAGTGTATGCGGTGGCTTCAGTAAACAACATTCAGGTCAACCCAATATCTTTATTTATCGCACACTGCGTGCAAGGTCACAGAAGTATTTCTGTATAGTCTCAGTGAATGGCTATGGTTCATAAACTATAATGCACCTTGTCCGAAGGCCCGAATGTTCGATGGGTAATTTACATTAATGGTATTGCCGGGCTGTTCCTGTAATATTCTATTTTGTGGAGGAACATAGCGGCCATTTTTTCGCCACGCCATTTCGCCTCGTCAGCTTTAGCCCCGGTGAAATGTGCATCAAGCGTAGCGTGCCAGGTTTCGAGCCACGCATCGAAATGTTCTTTTTTTACAGGCAGCTTGGCATGAGGCGGGAAAGGGCTGCCAAAATAAGTATGGTCTTCCAATAAAACCGTTTGCCAGAAGCGATACATTTTTTCAAGATGCCCCGGCCATCTGTTTTGTATGACACCGTTAAAGATAGGACCGAGCAGTTCATGCTCCCTTATCTTGCCATAGAAGCTGTTCACCAATAGCCTTATGTCTTCTATATGTTCAATGTCCTTAGGCTCTCTCATAAAAACGCACTTTCATTGCAAAGGTATATCAATTTTTTAAATAAAAGATATTTTTGTCTTTTATTTTGGACATAACATTCTTAATAATCTTCTCAAAAAAGGCTTTAACAAGCGCTCCGAAGGCGGTTCTTTTGAACAACCAGACATTATACAAATGTTGTAGACCCAAATTGAAAATTTGCCGGGGAAATTTATAGTAAATAGGTCATTAGCAGTTTGCCGACGGGCATTTCTGAAAAATGTCAGACATGCATCTTTTATTTCAGCTCCTCACTATTACCTGCTTCAAGCCTGCGTTTGCTTTTCATGTATTTATTATATACAATTTCCTGCATAGGCTTCCCGGCCACCTTGCTTTCGAGCCATGAAATAATATCAAGGTAAGCCAGTGAGCGGGTCTCAAAGCGGTTCCCTTCCAGGTGCTTCACTTTTTGAAGGAAATGTTCAAACTCAGGCTTCAGCTGCCTGTTGGTAAACTTGAAGGAATTACGTAAGAACCGGAACATTTCCTGCTCAATAATAGTGAGGTTCTTCATGCGCGACATGTACCGGAAAACAGAGCGGGTCAGCGATTCCATTAACTCCAGGTTGCCCAGCTCGTAATGAGCCAGCAGATGCATCAGGCGGGCGTAGCATTGCAGGTCAGTGCGTAACTCAGACGAATCGTTAATAATTTTTTGCAGGTAATCGATGCAGGTGCTGTAATCCCCCGCCAGGTAATACAACAGGGCTATTTTATAGTTAAGCACCATCACCCGGTGCCTGTCTAAGAACAGGTCATATTCCACTATCTTTTCTTCAATTGCGGGGATCTCTTTAAGGCCCTCCGCGCACAAACCGGTTATATTATAAAAGTTGATCTTGGCTCCGGCTATATAAACGAATGACTGGACAGTAAAGTTCTCATTATCCTGAACACGCTTGGTTTGCGAAAATATTTCAAATTCTTTCAGCACTCTTTTAAGTGCTGCATAGTTCCTGAGATCGAAATGGGCATTCAGCAGGTTATGGTATCCCTTAATAAAATGCCCGGTTTCTACCCGTTTCATATTGGGTTTTTCTTCAAAAAGATCAACCCATTTACGGGAGTACCTGTAGTATAGCAAAAAGTCCTGCCGGATAAAAGCATACCACGTATAACTCTGGTAATAATACAGTCTTTCATAAAATCCCTCCTGCTGTGCCGACCCCGATGGTAAAGATTGGCGGAAAAATTTTTTCACTTTATCTTCTTCATCTTCGTTACGGGCATGGCCATTGGCTATAAAAAAACCATACATCTGCAGCGAAAGATTAGATAGCCGGGTGATCATGTCCAGCTTTTGGTTGGCCTCATTAGATTCTTCAGAAAGCTCGTCAATACGTGCCTTGAAGGTATCCGTTACGTTAAGCGCTTCAATTCTTTTCTCCAGCGAAAGCAGCAGCGGCAGAAAGAAAAATTTCTGGTTAAGCTTTGCCACTTCCTTCGCTTTATCAATAGCCCTGAGACTTTGAAAAAAAAGCCCTTTTTTATAAAGTATGTGGGCCGAATCAAAAAGCTCGTTCAACTGGAGGTCAAGGCTGTCGTTGCTTTTCAGCAAACGCAGGCTGGCCAAAAGCTCTTTATATAAGTGAGATTTTAAGTTAGCCAGCTGAGGTTTGGTAACATCTTTCAGCTTTTTTTGGAGTACTTTTTCATCATAAGCATCCATCTTATCCAGCACATCAAACAGTTTGATGATCTTAAGGTCTTCGTTGCCTGAACTACGGGTTATATAAAGCTTAAAATGTCTTTTTTCTGCTTTTTCTAACGACCGGATCAGTTGAAATAATATATCACTTGGCTTTTTAGGCATTAAAACAAAAATAAACTTAATAATAAAAAAAACAAGAAATATCCTTAGATATAACTCAAAAATAACAGACAACTCCTTGTGAAATAATGTCTTTTGATAAAAGAAACAGTGTTTGCCATCCTATAAACCGGGAAAACTGGTATATATAAACAAAAAAACATGTATTATCTTTGTCTAGTGATCAAGGAAATGAGGGTACCGGGTTCTATAATAGATTTTTATTAAGATTTTTCATATGGCAAGCAATCGTTAGAGGTCAGTCCGTTTCTACGGAAGGACCTTTTTTCTTTTAGGTTTTCTTTTAGGCTTGTTTTGAAAAGCGATGAAAAACTTCACCACTTCCATAATGTATATAGGGTAGGCGCTCTCTGCCCGGACAATTGCGACAGGCTGGAGGACTTACCGCACATACTAACAAGTTAACGGCAGTGCACAAGGGCAATAGTGAGACCTGGTCGTGAATAAAAAAATAAAAAGCGATGGAATACTCCACCGCTTTAGTAGTAAGCTGCTGTTCTTATACGGAACGGATTTTTATTTGGGATCAAGGACGTTTCTGATCCTTTCCTGTAAATCCAGTAAGTGATTTTTAGATGCCGCATCACTGTAGCTGTTAGCCGCAATGCGTATTTCTCCGGAGAGCGTGCGTAGCTGACCTTTAACCGCCGACAGCACATCGCTTGTTTTAAAGTTTGCAGTATTACCTGCACTTCCCTTTAAGGCCGCGGGCGCCTGCTCTGCTGTTAAAGCAATCAGCTTTTCCACGTACAGTTTTTGCAACTGCCTGCGGTATATGTTAATGGTTTTGCGTGCTGCCAGTTCTGAAAATATTGATTTCCTTACATCGTTAAGCATTTCATTAGGCGTATACGCTTTTGCCTGGTCCATTGCTTCAAAACCGGCGAGCTTGCTGATGGTAGCGGCATTAACCAGGCTGTTCAACGCCCTGTCCTGCAGTTTGCTTATAACAGATAAAGGATTTTCGCCCGTAACCGCAGCATAATCTGTTTGTATAATCCATGCAGGCGTAATAAATACATTATTCTGCAGCCAGTTAATGGCTTCTTTCTGCCTCGTTTTAGCGGTGAACCGGTACACTGGGCCACTTTGCTCTACACGTTTGGGAGTACGCTCTATACCACCTACATTACGGGCAACATGTCCAATATAACGCCCAAACTGAGTTATTGCCTCGTTGTAAATCACTCCAAGGTTGGTATAGTCTTTATTGTCCTGGCGGGTGTACTGGGGCAGGTTTACAATAATGCGTTGCAGATTTTTAATACCATAAGAGCTGGCTTTCATAGCATTATCGCCCAGGTCTTCGGTCTGGCTTCTCGGGTCATCGCCATAACCCTCCCCATCGCCCCACCAGAGGCGCGGATTTTTCAACCGGTCTATAGTGATTTTGTTCAGCAGGGCCACCTCCTGGTCTGCGGATTTTGCCTCGGGGTACCAGCGGTAGCCCCATTCAATGGCCCAGGTATCATAATCGCCGATACGGGGAAAGATCCCTTTTTCCGAAATGTTATCTTCTGGCTGAGCTACATAATTAAAACGCGCATAATCCATAATAGAAGGGGTATGCCCGTTAGCTT
The DNA here is from genome assembly GCF_054779315.1 of Niabella aquatica. NCBI lineage: Bacteria > Pseudomonadati > Bacteroidota > Chitinophagia > Chitinophagales > Chitinophagaceae > Niabella > Niabella aquatica. The sequence goes on along the minus strand of NZ_BAAGYM010000015.1, from coordinate 137,576 downwards.
CAACCCAGGCCTTATCTCTTAATTTTTCTACCGGAACGGTAGCCGACGATCCGAAATTATGTCTTAATCCCAGTGTATGACCTACTTCATGGCTGCTTACGAACCGTATCAGCTGGCCCATCAGCTCATCGTCGAATTCCATCCTGCGCGCCTTGGGATCAACCGCCGCGGTTTGTATCATATACCAGTTCCGCACCAGGCTCATCACATTATGATACCAGTTAATATGGCTTTCCATGATCTCCCCGCTACGCGGATCGTGTATATTAGGGCCGCTGGCATTAGGAATGTCAGATGGTTTATAAATGATGGCACTATGGCGTGCATCCTCCAGGCTGAAAGTACTGTCTTCTTCATAGCTCGGGGCTATTTTCCCAACAATGGCATTTTTGAAGCCGGCTTTTTCAAAAGCTACCTGCCAGTCGTTCACGCCCTGTATCAGGTAAGGTACCCATTTTTTAGGAGTAGTAGGGTCGATATAATAAACAATTTGTTTTTTAGGTTCAACCAGTTCCCCACGCTTGTATTTTTCAATATCCTCCTCTTTTGGTTCCAGCCTGTAACGGGCTATATACCGGTATCGGTCAATACCCTGCGGGTTGATATCAAAATCGGTAATGGTTTGGGTAGTAAAATAGCCCACCCTGTCGTCAAAATAACGGGGCTGCATCGGCACTTGGGGTAACAGTACCATCGAAGTGTTCAGCTCAAAAGTAAGCGGGGTACTTACAGCATAAGGATTGGCAGGCGTACCCGGAGGGGTTACCGGAGTGTACATATAGGTTTTAACCGTTTTCAGCTCAAGGTTATTGGGATAGGCTCTTACAGACGATATATAAGATTTGTCGGACTGGATCGTTCCTACACCCAGCATTTTTTTAATCACAGGCGAAAAGAAAAAATAATCATTATCGCCGTTCATATAATCCGTAACGTCAATTACAGCGCCTGAGTTGCCGGGTGCCCATGCTTTTACTTCAAAAGAGGCGCCTATGGGCTGTATATTGCTGTTCATTACGTTACGGTACATTCCTTCCGTACTGTCACGGCCTGTTTCCTGGAAAGACGTGCGTTTCAGGTATACCCTGTTGTTAGGGCCTTTTTCAAAACGGATCGTATTGGAGTTGATCTGGTCCCCTGCATAGCTGGCCCCGGTTCTGAAGCCTGCAGCAGCCTTTGAAAGACGTGCTACTACCAGTATATCTCGCTCAAACATATCGTTGGGGATCTCGAAAAAATACTTATCATCAATTTTGTGCAATACAAACATACCTTTTGTGGTGATTGCCTTACCGGTAATAACGTCCTTATAAGGTTTCGGCTGACCGGGAGGCCCGACAACAGCCTTTTTCGTTGTATCTGCGGCCGGTGCCGGTGCCGGCTGATTTTTTTTATTTCTTCTTTGCCCGGCAGATACTGAAACCTGAAGTATCAACAGCATCAGGAAAAAAACAGTCCAAATTTTTTGCATACGTTTAAATGGGGGGAGTTTTGTTATGAGAAACCACGAATTTAACAAACAGGCTGCGGATTAAAAACATTTTTGGATGAACGGTAAAAATAGGAAGACCGGGGCAACACAGGCCGGAAGCTGAAAGCGAAAGGCTGAAAAGGACCCAGGAAGCCGGAGGTCGGAAGACGAAGCTCGATTCTTACTTCTGACATCGGACTCCTGACTTCCCAACTTCTCTCTATCTTTGCTGCCCTTAAATTAATACAATGACCAGCAGCGAAATAAGACAGCAGTTCCTAGATTTTTTTAAAAGCAAGGGCCATACGATTGTGCCTTCGGCTCCGATTGTAGTGAAGAACGATCCCACTCTTATGTTTACCAATGCCGGCATGAACCAGTTCAAGGATTATTTCCTGGGAAACAGGCAAAGCCCTGATCCGCGGGTGGCCGATACTCAAAAATGCCTGCGGGTAAGCGGTAAGCATAACGACCTGGAAGAAGTGGGAGTAGATACGTACCACCACACGATGTTTGAAATGCTCGGCAACTGGAGCTTTGGCGATCCTGCCCGTCCGGCAGACGGGTATTTTAAAAAAGAAGCGATCGGGTGGAGCTGGGAATTGCTTACCGCTGTTTATAAAATGGACAAAGACCGGCTGTACGTGACGGTTTTCGAAGGAGATGAAAAAGAAGGCCTGCCTTTTGACCAGGAAGCCTATGATGAATGGGCGAAATGGATCGATCCTGAAAGGATCTTAAAAGGAAAGAAAAAAGATAATTTCTGGGAAATGGGCGATACAGGCCCCTGTGGTCCCTGTTCGGAAATACATGTAGACTGCCGCCCGGAGGAAGAAAGAAACGCTGTTGAGGGTAAAACCCTGGTCAATGCAGATAATCCGCAGGTAATAGAAATATGGAACAATGTATTTATCCAGTTCAACAGGAAAAAAGATGGCCGCCTGGAGCCTTTACCCGCCAAACACGTAGATACCGGTATGGGCTTTGAGCGCCTGGTGCGCGTGCTGCAGGGCAAAACCAGCAATTACGATACCGATGTATTTACAGGAACCATTGCTGAAATTGAAAAAATTACCGGCAAAAAATACGATTACGGCAACAGCAAAGAGGCCATCGCTTTTCGCGTGCTGGCCGACCATATCCGGGCCATCAGCTTTACCATAGCAGATGGCCAATTGCCTTCTAATACAGGTGCCGGGTATGTGATCCGCCGTATTTTGCGGCGCGCTGTTCGTTATTATTATTCCTGTTTAAATTATAAGCAACCCCTGTTACACCAGTTGGTTGCAGTGATAGCCACACAGTTTGAGCAGGTGTTCCCCGAATTGAAGCAACAGGGAGGCTTTGTTATAAAAGTAATTAAGGAAGAAGAAGATGCTTTCCTGCGCACTTTGGAAAAAGGGTTAAAGAGAATTGATGATATTATTAAATCTGCAAACGGAGGGCGGGTAAATGGCAAAGATGCTTTTGAGCTGTATGATACGTATGGCTTTCCTGCAGATCTTACCCGGCTGATCGCCTCTGAAAATAATCTGCAGGTAGACGAAGCGGGTTTTGAAGCTGAGATGAAACAGCAGAAAGAGCGCTCCCGGGCTGCAACGGCTGTTGATACCGAAGACTGGATTTTGGTGGGAGAAGAGGGACCGTCAAAATTTGTGGGATATGAAGATCTGAACACCGGTACAAAAGTGATCAAATACCGTAAGGTTTCCGCAAAAGGTAAAGAACAGTACCAGCTGGTTCTGGAAACAACACCTTTCTATGCAGAGAGTGGCGGACAGGTGGGCGATAAGGGAAAGATGGTGTTTGATGGGCAGGAAGAGATTTTTGTTAGCGATACCAAAAAGGAAAACGACCTGGTCATTCATTTTACCGATAAGCTGCCGGCAGATATTACAAAGCCGTTAAGAGCTATCGTAAATACAGAAAAAAGGGTGTTTACCACTTATAATCATACGGCAACGCATTTATTACATGCGGCTTTAAAGCAGGTGCTGGGAACGCACGTGAACCAGAAAGGTTCGCTGGTTTCTCCTGATGTACTGCGTTTCGACGTGTCGCATTTTGCCAAAATTACGGATGAGGAGATTCGCCAGGTAGAGCGTATTGTAAATGAGAAAATCAGGGAAAATCTGCCGGTTGTGATAAAGGAAATGCCTAAAGAGGAAGCCTTGAAACTGGGCGCAATGGCATTGTTTGGTGAAAAATACGGCAATATGGTAAGAGTGGTAACTATCGACCCCGCATTTTCGGTAGAGCTTTGTGGCGGTACCCACGTGTTGCACACCGGTATGATCGGTTTGTTTGTAATTACCAGCGAATCGGCTGTAGCGGCGGGTGTGCGCCGTATTGAAGCGCTTACCGGTCCGGCAGCGCTGCAATACATGTATGAGCGCCTGAACCAGAATAAAGCAGTGAATGAATTATTAAAAACCAATGATCCGATAAAAGCGGTGGAAAAGCTTATATCAGAGAAAGCGGTGCTGGAAAAGCATGTAGAGCGCCTGGAAGCCCGTGAACTGGTGGGTATCCGTAATGAACTGCTACATAAAGATGAGATCATCAGCCAGGTAAACTTTATCGGGGATATAGTGGAGGTAAGCAATGCCGATGCGTTAAAGAAGCTTTGTGCAGACCTGAAAAACCACCTGAAAGATTTTGTAGTGGTACTTTGCGCCAACATCGGCGGCAAGCCGTTTGTGGCGGTAAGCATTGCAGAGAACGTGGTAGCGGCAAAAAACCTCGATGCAGGCCAGATCATTAAACAGCATATTGCCCCATTGATTAAAGGCGGCGGCGGCGGACAAAAAACACTGGCTACTGCCGGAGGGCAGGAGGCGGGCAATTTGCAAAAGGTGATAGAGGTGGTAAAAGGATTGTTGTAAGGAATTTATTTTAAATGATTAGCTTGTCTTTCGCAGACGGGTTTCCTGCAACGGAACCGGCTGCGAAACAATCATAACGGGTCTAACATAATCAATGGTTCTGTTTTTCCATTGCCGGCCTCCCGCAACGCGGCGAGGTAAGCTAACCGTAAGAGATTGCTTCTGATCAGGCTTTGATTGCCTCATGTAAAAAGGCATGAGAAAAGTTTTAATATATCAGCTATCAGGCGCGAATGCCTGTCCTATGATCCATAAATAGCTACTAAGCTTACAAACATCTTTTATTGGCCGGAAAAGATAATCTGGCAATAACCGTCTTTTGGCCGGGTAAAATATCAACAGGGCCAAACAAACAACTTTGTATCGGCCTCATAAATATTTTCATTTTCCATTTTTTAATTTTACTTTGGTTGATGTCTCTTTTCCGAATGATACCCGACAAGCATGATGTATTGCAGGACCAGAATGCCCCTGTAGAAAAGGGCAGCTTCCGGCGTTGGCTGTATATAACTATTTTTCAAAGCAGCACACCCGCGGGAAAATTATTTGATACAGGGCTGTTTATACTAATTCTGGTTAATATTATATTGCTGATACTAGAGAGTGTGGAGTCTGTTGCTATTGCTTATGCTACGGCCTTTCGGGTTCTCGATTATTTTTTTATGGTGGTTTTTACCATAGAATATCTCCTGAGGCTGTATTGTGTGCGGGAGGCGAAAAGATATGCCCTCAGCTTTTATGGCATTGTTGATTTTCTGGCCATCCTGCCTTCTTACCTGGAGTTTATACTGCCCAGCTGGCATATGCTCATGCTCATCCGCTCTTTCCGCCTGCTGCGGGTATTCCGTATTTTTCGTATGGTGCGCTTGCTGGACGAAAGCCGGTATATGATGTTTGCGCTGCTGCGCAGTTTCAGCAAGATCATGGTTTTTCTTTTTTTTATTGTGCTGCTGACAATTTTCCTGGGTTCTCTCATGTATGTGATAGAGTATAAGCATAACCCGGGATTTCACAGCATACCCCAAAGCATTTACTGGGCTATTGTTACCATTACCACGGTTGGCTATGGCGATATAGCGCCTATGACGGTTATAGGAAAAATTATCGCTTCGTTTATAATGATCCTGGGTTATGCCATCATTGCTGTTCCCACAGGCATTATGTCGGCATCGCTTGTGAGAAAATACAGGGACATTGAAAATGACGACCGGGTATGCCCTGGCTGTGGTAATAAGAATCACGCTTCAGATGCGCTTTTTTGCAAGAAATGCGGAGCCCTGCTCAAAACCGAAAAAACGGATATTTAACAAAAGAAGGAATCAAAACCTTAAACGAAACGAATGAAAGAACCCCGATCCCCGCACGTGCTGAATGCCTCGTCCAACCTTATTGGCATTTGTTTTCTCGTTATCACCTCGTTACGATTTTTCAGTAAATCTTCATTAACAGTAATTGATGAGCTCTCGAGCGTGGCTATGGTATTTTTCATGGGCGCAGCGCTGCTCTCTTTTTTATCACTCAACCGGCAAAACCGAAGGAGTGCCTTTTTAGAGCGTGTTGCAAGCATTTTATTTCTTATAGGTTTAGTCATCCTGTTTTTCATTACCATGTTTTTTTCCTTCCGGCTGATTGATTAAATATTAACACTTCCGAAACGTTTCGTATTTTAGAAATTCTCTTATCTTTGAAATACGAAGTTTAACGTAGTAATTAAAATCCTGACAAATGAAAAAAATATTTTTACTAATAACTGCAGCGCTTCCCGGTATTTTATTCGCCCAGGAAAAAGAATCGGGCAAAAATGTGGAGCGGATCATCATTACAAAAAAAGGAACCGATAATGACAAAATGAATATTGTTGTGGACGGGGAGCATATTACTGTAAATGGCAAGCCTTTAAAGGAGGACGAGAAAGGAAATATTACTGTTAAAAGAATAAAAATAAAGGATCTTGACAATTTTAGCGGAATTGCAGGGGATGACTGGAGCGATGGGGCGCGCTCCTTTAGAAGCTTTGGAAATATGAACTATATCCCTTTGGCTACCAATAAAGCCATGCTGGGTGTAACCACAGAAAAAACCGGCGAAGGGGTAACGGTAAGAAGCGTAAGCGAAGAAAGTGCCGCTGAAAAAGCAGGTATAAAAGAGGGAGATATTATTACAGCCATAGATGGCAAAGAAATAGCGTCGCCCGATGAATTGTCCAAAGCCTTAAAAGACAAAAGTCCCGGCGATAAAGTAGAGATCGGCTATATAAGGGCGGGTAAAAAAACGGCTGTTACGGCAACGCTTACCCAATGGAAGGCGCCGCAGACTATGACGTTTAATGCCACTCCTAACTTTGAGCTAAATGAAATTTTTAGAAATCATCTTCAAAACGAGTTAGGAAATGACGGAAACAGGAAATGGAATATTCAAACCTATCCCAACTTCAGCACAGCCGGGGGCCCCAGGCTTGGGATAAAGATACAGGATGTGGAAACCGGTACGGGGGTTAAAGTAATTGAAGTGGAAAAAGGCTCCGATGCAGACAAAGCAGGATTACGTGAGGGAGATATTATTAAAGAAGCCAATACTGTTGTACTCAATAGCACTGACGACCTCCTGGTCCAGAAAAGAAAAATCCGTGCGGGCGCTTCTATGAAATTGAAAGTTGACCGGAAGGGTAAATCTCAAAATATTGATATTGTTTTCAGTAAAAAAATAAAAACAGCGGATCTTTAAAGTTGTCTTGCAGGAGTGTATTTAAAAAAAGTGCATCTGATCAGTAACTGTCAGATGCACTTTTTAATTTACAGGATATCTCTATAAAATCAGGCTGCTATTTTTTTACAGCAATTATAACCTGTGAATAAGACTTGGAGCCGTCTTTATCTACCTGCGCAATCCGCACAAACAGTTTTGACTCTTTATTATCTACCAGATCAGCTCTTTCTTTGGTACAGGAGTAAATAGCGGCTGTTAGTCCCATGCTCAGCAATACATAAGATGCCAGTTTTCTTCTCCTGAATCCCAATCCTCCTGCCATTGCTAAAACAGCTATTCCCAGCGCTATTTCATTGACAGATTTAGAGAAGGTATAGTTGATAGGAAGGGAAGAATTACCGTCTTCAGTTTTGCTTTTTACAGACCCAATGGTTACAAAATCGACACCATTTTCCGATACCTGTATATCATAATGACTGTTGTTTTCTTCTGTGAGCGACTGCCAGGTTACGTTTAAAACGCCGTTTGAGAAAGTGGCATCGATGGCTCCGAATACTACCGGTAAAGCTTGTGTGAAAGTAATAACAGCACTGGCCTCGTTACTTTCAGCACCAAATGAATCCATGGTTTTATACTTAAATGTTGTTTTGGTAACGTTTCCGGCTGGGGTACGAGGTGTGAGTACCAATAAAGAAGGGTTATAATTCTCAATAACATATCCGCCGGCAGCAATATCAGCAGCAGTGATAATATGGCTGTTGTATGAGAGTTCAAAGCCATTGGGGTTCCCATCATCTCCAGAAGGCAGGCTTGTAATAATCAGCTTTCCCCCGTTATTGGTGCTGGTCCAGTCAGATTGATTATTTTGATCTTCCGGATCGCTGCCCTGTAAAGGCATGTTGGTTAAGGGAATGGCAATGTCGGGTGTAGGAGCTCCTGTAACTTCTCTATTTACACTGTAGGCCGAAGGGCGATGCTGTAAACCAAAATTGACATTGCCTATGTTTGAAGTACCCAGGGTTACCGGCGTACTTCCGTCTGCCTGGCTGCCGGCAACATCAGTAGAGCTTACATGCGCATAGCCGCTGGGCTCGGTTACTTTTACAACATAATTGCCCGCGGGCAAATTGGCAAAGCTATAAATACCCTGGGCATTAGTGGTTGTAGTCGCTACCTGTGTAGTACCATCAGCCAGGTAGATGGTTACAACAATGCCTTCCATAACAGTGCCGCCTACACCATTGGCAGGACCATCCGGATCATTATATACGGTACCGGATATGGATTTATTACAATCGTCGGTTCTCAGGAAAGTGAGTTGTGTAGCCTGTTTGCCAAAAAGCAGGGGGTCCGAAGATCCTTCTGTTGTACCATAATAAGCAGTAAGGCCACCTATATTAGCCTGGAATTGTACTTTTTCATTATTGGCAATAGCGCTGGCATCGGCAATTTTTACATCAACGCCAAACGTAGTAACCACTGCATTTCCCCCGCTTTCTGATGTGCCTTTAACGAAAATGCCTGTTACATATAAATGATTATTGGTTCCCCCGTTTATGCCGGAAAGTGTTACAACACTATTAGATCCCGGAAATTGGGTATCAAAGAAAGTTTTAAGCGTTGTAGCAGATGCTACAAAAGAAAAACGGCTATCCAGCGGGAAATCGAAAGTAATACCGGAGAAGCTTCCCGAAGCTGTATTAGTGGCTGTAAACTGGAAGTTGAAATTGGCAGGAGTAGAACAGGAGGGAATATCCACCGTGCCATTCCCGTTATCACCGCCGGTTAATGTAAGGCTGAGACGGTACATACACTCACAGCCGTCTGATTGGGCCGAGACTTCAGATTCACCTATTTGTGAGGGCTGACCGTTGGACAAATTAACATTATAGAAATATTTTTGATCACCACCACCTGCTGTTACGCCATACCCGAACATACGTCCGCGCTCATCAAAGAAAAGAGAGCCCATTGTATAATTAGCCGTGTTACCCACCTTAACAATGCTTGGGCTGGCAGAGGTAATATTCTGTATTTCGTATAAACCACGGGTAGGCTGCGATCCGGAAGGGGTCGAGGAAGGATGGTACCACGCATAGGCCTTACCTGTAATGGGATTAAAAGCAATATCTCCCCATATTACACCGCTTGCATTAGGCATAGCACAATCCACAGAAGTTGCCGTTAATTCAGATCCTGCACCAGCCCATTGCTTGAGGTCTATTTTGTACAGCTTAACGGTAGCGCTGCTGCCAGAACCTGTAACCGTGGTCGCCAATATATACATAATGCCGTTTTTATCAACACCGGCATTGTTATATTGTGCATTAGGTATGAGGCTGGTAGGAATTGTTTTGGTGGTATATTGTCCGGCATAATTGCTCCTTAATAAGGTAAAAGTTGTTTGATTAGTGCTATTAACACTCCATGCCTGTGTATATACATAACCGTTATAATAAACGGTAGCATTTGTATTAGAATTTGAAATAGTTGCTACGTTAGCAACGTTTACAGTGCTGGTACCGGAAACCGTTACCGCGCTCACCCGTGTGCCTCCGGTCATTTGCCTGGTAAAGTACAGCCGGCCATCGCAGGGGAACTCCTGGGCCGAAACCCTGGTACTGGTTAAAAAAAGCAGGGTTAACAGTAAAAGGCTTACATACACTCTAAATAAAGAGTGAAGATTTTGGTCTTGAGCGTTCATGATAATAGTATTGAATTTAGTGACATGATTGATTTTAAGCGTATAAGAAGTCCGTTGGTGCTTGCTGTATATAAAAAGGCAAGGGTAACGGCATGTAAAAAAATAGGATAGTGGTTATGGAAAAGTTCCGGTAATCTTTCATAAATAAGCAGTCATGATCATCTTTATTGGAAGATCTTGTTTCAGGGTATTTTGTTAAAATTTAATTTGCATGCGAAGTTATTATTTAGGTTCAAGATATACAAATTATATTTAACTTTTCTTCAATATGTGATTTAAGTATTGAAATTCAATAGATTGTTATTAATGCGCGAAAAAACTATACAATAATGATATACTAAGTAAAATAAATTCCTTTATAACAGGAATACCTGATCGCGGATACTTGGATTGAACAAAAATAGTTTTGGTTTGTTAATTAAATATTAGTTTTTTGGTGATGCAATGTGCTGACGTTTTCAGCCATTTTTAAAAGCGTTTTGTGGTTTAGGTTTTTGGGAAGCCGGTAGTAGTTAAAAACTGCCGGCTTTTTTTGATACGGAAACGGAATTTCAGATTTCGGACCTCAAATAAGAAATCCGCCTTATTTTTACAGCTTTTAATGAGCACGATAAACGATCAATACGAAATAGTGATAGGACTTGAGGTGCATGCCCAGTTACTTACACACAGCAAATTATTTTGTGGCGACAGCATTGCTTTTGGTGCCGAACCCAATACGCACGTAAGTCCCATTACACTGGCACATCCCGGCACTTTACCAAAAATGAATCGCCAGGCCATTGGCCATGCTATAAAAATGGGGCTGGCCTGCCATTGTGAGATAGAAAATAAAAACTATTTCGCACGCAAAAATTATTTTTATCCCGATCTGCCCAAAGGTTACCAGATATCACAGCATACCACGCCTATCTGTAAAGGGGGCCATGTAACCGTTAAAACTGCGGGGGGAGAAAAGCACATAAGGCTAAACCGCATTCACCTGGAAGAAGATGCCGGAAAAAGCCTGCATGATGTGGATGAAAACAATACCGCGGTAGACTATAACCGTGCCGGTACACCACTGGTGGAAATTGTAACCGAACCCGATATTCGCAGCAGTGATGAAGCTTTTGCTTATGTAAGCGAACTGCGCAAGCTGGTACGTTACCTCGGCATATGTGATGGGAATATGGAAGAAGGCAGCATGCGTTGCGATGCCAATATTTCTGTAAGAAAAAAAGGAGATGAAAAGCTGGGCACCAAGGTGGAAGTGAAGAACCTTAACTCTATCCGCAATGTAAAGCGCGCGATTGATTTTGAAGCACAGCGATTGATTACAATGATAGAGGCCGGGAAGCCCATCCGGCAGCAAACCCGCAGCTTTGATGCCAGTAACGGAACCACATTTGCCATACGGGACAAAGAAGATGCGGAGGATTACCGTTATTTTCCTGATCCGGATCTGACACCTTTTGATTTAAAAGATACGTTTATCAACGAAATAAAAGCAACGCTTCCGGCATTACCTGCAGCGCGTGTTGAAATATATACAACAAAGTACGGCCTGCCGGATTACGATGCACAGGTACTTACGGAAGAAAAAGAGGTTTCGGATTATTTTGAAGCATGCCTTGCTTTTTCCGGCCTGGAAGAAGGAGGAGACGCAACCCCGGCTAAAAGCATTGCCAACTGGATATTAGGGCCGGTTAAAAGCTGGCTGAACGATAATGGTAAAATGATCAGTGAATTTCCTTTGCCACCTGCGCAAATAGCAGCGCTTATAAAATGTGTGGACGAAGGGAAGCTGAGTTTTTCAACAGCATCTACCCGGCTTATGCAACTTTTATTACAAAGCCCGGGTGAAGAGCCGCTTACTTTAGCAGAAAAAAATAACCTGATACAGCAGTCTGACGCATCAGCGCTGGAGCCGGTCATTGATGCGGTATTGGAACAGCTGGCTGATAAGGTGGCCTCATATAAAAAAGGTAAAAAAGGGTTGCTGGCTTTGTTTGTAGGTGAAGTAATGAAGCGTACTAAAGGCAAGGCTGATCCGAAAAAGACCAATGAAATTATTTTGGAAAAATTGAAGTAAGTCCATAGTCAATAGCTCATAGTCCATAGCGTCAAATTACAATGGTCTATCGTCAATGGACTGAAAATATCAACAATGAAAAAAATATTCTTTACAGCATCAGTGATTCTCTCGCTGCTGGCCTGCAACAACAAAGACAAAAACAGTTTCACCGTTTCAGGGAAAATAATTAATGCCAATGGCAAAATGGTGTACCTGGAAGAAGTGCCTATTGGTACGATGAGGCCCACTATTGTCGATTCGGCTGTTTTAAAGAGCGATGGTACTTTTTCCATAGAAACCGAAACCGGAGAATCGGCTATTTATAACATCAGGTTAGACCAGGGTATGTACCCCGTAGCTTCAGTGATCAATGACCAGCCATCGGTAGAGATAAATGTGGTGATGAGTAAAGAAAACAACCAGTTCTCTGAAAAATATGAAGTAAAGGGCTCTCCGGCCAGTGAAAAAATGAAAACTTTTATGTTTTCCTTTAATGAAAAGCTTCAAAACATTTATGTTCAGGCCACTAAAATAGACAGCCTTCATCAGCTTAACAAACCAGACAGCCTGATTGCTCCTTTGCTAAAAACGAGGGCCGAAGCATCATCCTATTTAAAAGATCTTGCTTTAAGTGAAATCAAAAATTCGAACAATGTGGCGCTAACCATGTTTGTTTTAGGATATTACCAGTCATCGGCTAACAATCCTGCTGTTGGACTGGAACCGCTTAGTAATGAGCAGGTAAGCTCCACTATTGCTGATGCAATAAAGAAAGATCCCGGTCATACGGGCCTGGCTTCCCTGCAAAAAGACCTGCAGGCGCAAATAGATAATGCGGGTAAAGGAAACCTGGTAGGCAGGCCGGCACCAGAGTTTACAATGCCCGATGCCAATGGACGCCCTTTGGCATTGAGCTCATTTAAAGGAAAATATGTGCTGGTAGATTTCTGGGCCAGCTGGTGCAAGCCCTGCCGTATGGAAAACCCTAATATAGTGGCTGCTTACAACAGGTTTAAAGATAAGAACTTTACAATTCTCGGTGTTTCATTAGATGAAAAGAAAGAATCCTGGTTAAAAGCCATTAAAGATGATAACCTGACCTGGCCACAGGTAAGCGACCTTAAATTCTGGCAGTCTTCAGTAGTTGCTTTATATGGATTTGAGGGCATTCCTTTCAACGTGCTGGTAGATCCGGAAGGAAAAATAATTGCGCAGGGTTTACGTGGCCCTGAGCTGGAACACAAGCTGGCAGAACTGCTGAAATAAGCCCTGGCGGCTGTTTAAACGCGGTTCCGGAGTGATTTTAATGCTGCATCAGTACAGATGTCATCGTTAAAGATCCGGCTACTGCCTTATCATTAAAGAAAGAAATATGGTCTTTGCTGTCTCTCAGGCCCAATGTGTATAAGAGCGGTAAATAATGCTCTGGTGTAGGAACGGCCAGGCGCGCTTCTTTGCCCAATGTTTCATAACGGATCAAAAGATCATGCTTGCCTGAGCCGATCAGGCTTTTAAAAGTATCGTTTATCTGAATGGCCCAATCATAGCCATAGCCGGGAAGATCCATTTTATCCCAGGCCAGCATTCCCAGGTTATGAACCATGTTGCCGCTGCCTAAAATAAGAACGCCTTTTTTACGTAGGGAGTATAGCTCCTTCGCTAATTCGTAATGATACTGCGGGCCTTTGGTATAATCCATGCTTAGCTGTAAAACCGGAATGTTGGCATCGGGGTACATATGCCTTACTACTGTCCATGCGCCATGATCCAGGCCCCAATCGTGATCCAGTACCGGATGGGCAGCGTGCAAAAGCGCCGCGGTTTCATTTGCCAGCAAAGGGTCTCCGGGAGCCGGATATTGCACTGCATACAGCTCAGGTGGAAAACCTCCAAAATCATGGATGGTTTCAGGGAAAGCCATCGCTGTGATACGGGTTCCCCGGGTGAACCAGTGCGCAGATATCACCAGTACGGCTGCGGGGGTGGGAATAGTGCTGGCAATAGCAGCCCAGCGTTTAGAAAATTCGTTGTCTTCTATGCCGTTTAAAGGAGAGCCATGACCTATAAACAATACCGGCATAGGCTGATCCTGCTCCTTTAGATCTTCTGTGAATTTTCTGAATGTAAAAATATCTGTCATATTATAGCTGTAAGTTGCAAACTTACAACAGTTGATTTTGAAGATTATTAAACTGGGTTAAGAGAATACAAAAGGTTTTTTGTCGGGTTGCTTACCATATAATATTTAAAAAAATATATAAAGAAGTGACCTTTATGTGGTGCATAAATAAAATATGATTTTAAAATCTTTATCTTTATGAACCAGAATTAAGCTTTAGCAAGGAGCAGGCATTAATTTTTTCATTACGTGCTGCCCATTCTGAAGAAATCTGCGTTGCCCCTTTAAACAATGTGGTATGACTTATTATTGGAAATGGTTAATAGGTAATGAAAATACTTTTGCCCTTGAAGTCCGTATATTCCATGCAGTATGTGTACTGCTTGTATTATGCATTTTAATAAGTGTTCCGGTTGCATATGGGCTTCATATTCCGCATTTGCCGCTGGCGCTGGTTATTATTTCAAGCATTGCAGGTGTTTTATATTACCTGTCAAGATTTAAAGGAGTTCATCAGCTGTCGGCTGCTATATTCCAGGTGTTTTTGTGCCTTGGCCTTTCTGCTAATTATTATTACAATTCTGGCGCAAATGGCCCAAGCTATGCAATGTTTTTGCTGGCCTTCCTGGTTTCGGTTTTAACCGCTCCTACCAGGCAGTATTTTATATGGCTGCCTGTTAATATCCTGCTGCTTTCTGGACTTATAATGTTGGAGCTTTTAGCTCCCGGCGCTATTAAAACAACTTACCCTTCTGTTACAGACAGGTATATAGATCTTGTGGCGACTTATTTTATAACGGCCGGGTTTGCATTTTTAATTGCAGCATATGTGCGCAGAACGTACAATGAGCAAAGGAAGCAATTGATTGCGCAAACTGCTGCCCTGCAGGAAGCTAATAATACTAAAAATAAACTGTTATCTATCCTGGGTCATGATTTAAAAGAACCATTAGCTTCTTTACAGGGGTATCTGGAGCTACTGGTGGATTTTGATATGGAGGAAGAAGAAAAAAAGGAGATGAACGAACAGCTTCTTGCGATGACAAAAAATACTTCATTACTGCTTTCCAATATACTTGCCTGGACCAAAAAACAGGGGTATAATTTTCAGGCAGACCTGCGTAACCTCCGCTTAAAAGAAACGTTGCAGCCTGTGATCGAATTGTCGCGGCATATAAGCCACAAAAAGAAAATTTCATTATGGGTTGATTTGCCTGAAAATACAGAGGTAAAAGCAGACAGCCAGATGCTTGAGCTTATCGTACGGAATTTGCTGATCAATGGTATTAAATTCACACCCATGGGAGGTAATGTCTGGCTTTCAGCAAGAGCAGAGCATGGCATGTGCGTGCTGGAAGTAAAGGATGACGGGATAGGCATCCCTGAAGCCCTGCAATCCAATATTTTTTCTACAAACCCGGGTTCCAGGCGCGGTACGGCTCATGAAAAAGGAACTGGGCTGGGCTTAATGCTTTGTAAAGAATTTACAGACATGCTGGGAGGAAAATTAACTTTCAGAAACAATCATGATAAGGGTACCACTTTTTCTTTGGAGCTACCTGCAGTAATTATCCCTGGTGCTTTTTCTAAAATAAACCTGGGAGTTGCAGAGGCTGCTTGCTAATTACGAGGGGTTGTATTTTTATAAGGCATTAAAAAACAATACTTAAGGAAAAGATATTACAGGCTGGCCAAATGCGGCCAGGAGCATTATACGGGAACATCCTGGCCTACATGAAGCCGCTGCAGTTTGAAGGATTGTAATAAAAAGGTCACCGGCACGTTATTAATTGCCGAATAATTTTATTTTCGTCAAACGATGCAGCCTCAACGATTATCTTATCTCATACACGCTATTTCCGAAAATAGTGATGAGCAGGCTTTTGATGAGCTGTTCAGAATCTATTATCCGGGACTGCTTTCTTATACAACAGCGCTTTTGAAAGATCAACCTGTTGCAGAAGAAATTTGTGTGGATGTAATGCTGAAGCTTTGGCAAAACCGTAAAATGTTACCTACCGTCAGAAACCTTGCTCATTATTTGTATATAGCCGCAAAACATGGGGCCATCAGCTATACGCGCAGCAAAGGGTATAAGGACCTCAGGAAAAGCATCAGCATTGAAGAGGCCGGGGAACATTTTGTATATGAATTAAGCAATCATGAGCTAAGGCTCATCCATAAAGAAACCTTTCATCAGATTAATACAGCCATCAGCAGCCTTCCACCCAAGTGCAGGTTGATATTTAAGCTCATTAAAGAAGACGGACTTAAATATGCCGAAGTAGCACAATTGCTTGAAGTATCGGTAAAAACAGTAGAAAACCAAATGACGATTGCCATGAAAAAGCTGTCCGGCATATTAACTGCAATGATAGAAGAGCGCAAAAAGGGGGCCTCCTAAAACAGGTCCTTCCTGTCTGTTATTGCCCTGTTCAAAAAAAATCTTTTTCCTTTTGGGGGAAAACCTCGCTGTACTGCGTCTTTGTTTGTAAGCTATACTTTATACAGGTGAACAACGAAAGGTTAATATATCTATTGACAAGAAAAAAAGCCGGGGAGCTGACGCTTGAAGAGCAGTTAGAGTTATCGGCGCTTACCAGGAAGAATGATCGTAATTTGCTGCTGTCAGAAGGCATAGATGAAATATTTGCCAGTTCACTTAGTTATAAAAACGAGATCAGTGATGATGCGGTAAATGATGCATTAAAGCAATTACATCAAAAAATGTATCAGCGGGAAGAACCACCTGCTTTAACCGGCAGGTACCGGAGGATCAAAGTATGGCTGGCCGCAGCTTCGGTGGTTTTGGTAGCAGGATTGGCAGCATTTTATTTTTTTCATACAGGTACAGATTTGCAAAAGGTAGCGAATATTGTTTCCACGAAAAAAGGCTCCAAAACCAACCTGGTTTTGCCCGATGGCACTAAAGTATGGGTAAATGCAGATACAAAGCTCATTTACGATAAAGAGTTTGGCCGCAATACGCGTGAAGTTACGCTCACAGGAGAAGCTTATTTTGATGTAACAAAAGACCCTTCGCGCCCTTTTATTGTACACACCACCACGCTCGACGTAAAAGTACTGGGCACTGCCTTCAACGTGCGGGCCTACCCTAATGAAGCCAATACCCAAACTACCTTATTAAGAGGAGCTGTAGAAGTATTGCTGAAAAATAAAAAGCACGAAAAGATAATGCTGAAGCCGAATGAAAAGATTATTATACAAAATATAATACCTGAAAACAGCGGGCCGGCCACGCTCAGGAAAGATATCAAAAACTTTGAGCTGCTGAATATTGCTGCTAATAAAAAAAATACGCCGGTTGTAGAAACAGAATGGACAAGAAACAGGCTGGTTTTTGAGCAGGAGAAGATCGAAAACCTGCTGCCGGTACTGGAACGCTGGTATAATGTTACCATCGAGCTTCGCCATAGCACAGATGGCATACGTTACAACGGAACTTTTGAAAACGATTCGCTCGAAGATGTGCTTGAATCTTTAAAAGCGGTAGGCGGTTTTAAATACCATATAGAAAAGGACCGGGTAATTATTTACTAAAAACTATATTTTCTAACAAAAAACGATTGCACTACAATGAATACAAAAACTTAAGCAAAAAAAATAAAGCGGAAAATGTTGCAACCATTTTCCGCCGGATTAAGACAGCATCACTGCTTGCGACAGCAGCTATTCTATCATTTAAACTATTGCAATATATGAAAAAATATAATTGCCTTGCCGGGTTTTGCCCAGCCCCACTGCTTATAAAAATTATTCTAAAAATGAAGCTGGCGGTTTTTATAATTCTTATTACTTCATTTCAGGTAATGGCTTTTGAAGGCGCCTCGCAGCAGAGGATTAACCTGGATATAGAACGAGCTACCATACCCGAGATTCTCAAGAAAATAGAATCAAAGTATGATTATCGGTTTGTATATAATGAAGAAGTGCGAAAAAGCGATCTGAGAGTAAACGTGGTAGCTAAAAATGCCACCATCGATTACATCATGCAAACCGTATTGCTTAACACTTATTTTTCCTACAAAAAGATTAATAACGGGCTGGTAGTTGTTATAGGAAAGCCCAGTGAAAATGCGATCCTTCCGGTCACCGGTAAAGTAACGGATGAAAAAGGCAATCCTATAGCGGGAGCCTCAGTAACAGAAAAGGGAACCGTCAACGGCGTGGCTACCAATGATGCCGGGGAATATTCCATAACCGTTGGAGATGCGGCGGTACTTATTATAAGCGCGGTTGGTTATCAAACGAAGGAAATAATCGTGGGCAACCGTACCTCGGTTGAGATAAGGCTGGTCGCTGCTATAGAGGGCCTTGACGAAGTAGTGGTGATAGGTTACGGTACCCAAAAGAAAAGCGTGGTAACGGCAGCTATTTCCAGGGTATCGGCCGATGATTTAAAAAATACATCACCCGTACGGGTGGACAATGCCCTGAAAGGGATGGTCTCAGGTGTAATGGTTACGCAATCTTCCGGCCAGCCGGGCGAAGGCTCCAAGGTAAGGATAAGGGGGATAGGCACCATCAACAACAGCGACCCGCTATATATCGTGGACGGGATGCCGATAGATGGAGGCATAGACTACCTGAACCCTACCGACATCAGCTCCATTGAAGTATTGAAAGACGCGGCTTCGGGTGCTGTTTATGGAACAAGGGCCGCTAACGGCGTTATACTGGTAACAACCAAAAAAGGAGTCATCGGAAAGCCGCAGGTAAACTACGATTTTTCAAAAGGGTTTCAAAACCGGTGGAAAAAACGCGAAGTGCTCAATGCCACAGAATATGCTATCCTCATAAATGAAGGGCTGCTAAATTCCGGGCAAAGCCCCCGCTATGCCGACCCCTATTCTTATGGGTCGGGCACAGACTGGCAGGACCTGGTGTTTAACAAAAACGCACCAATGTCCAACCATCAGCTCAGCGTTAGCGGCGCAAGCGAGAAAGTCAATTACTTCCTTTCGGCAGGGTATTATAGCCAGGAAGGTATTGTAGGGGGCAACTGGGACCGCTCCAACTATAACCGTATGACGCTACGGTCCAACACTATTTTCAACCTGCTGGACACTAAAGAGCGGAACTTCCTGCACAAGTTCTCTTTAGGGGTGAATGTTTCCTATTCCCGGATAAAATCCACGGGCATTTCCACCAACTCCGAGTACGGCTCACCATTAGGAAGCGCTCTGGCGTTCTCCCCGCTTTTGGGCTTGTACGAAGAAGACGAGGAAGCCGCGCTTGCCCGGCATCCGAATGCAGTGAAAGACCCCAGAACAGGCCGGGTGTTTACCATCGCCGGGGGAGACTATAACGAAATCACCAACCCGCTGGCGCAGCTTGCGCTTCCGGGCAATAAAGGCAATGCCGATAAGTTTATCTCCAATTTCTGGGGCGAGCTGTCCATCTGGGACAACCTGAAGTTTAAGTCTTCTTTTGGAACAGACCTGGCGTTTTGGGGAAATGACGGCTGGACACCTAAATATTATCTGGGGCAGTCCAATCATAAGGAGGAATCCAGCGTGTGGTCGAGTATGAACCGCGGTTTTGTATGGCAGGTGGAAAATGTATTGTCTTATGAAAAAAGCTTCCTGGACAGGCATAATATCCAAGCGATGGTAGGCCAGTCGGCCAAAAAAACAACAGGACGTAATATAGGCGGGGCAAACCGCTACATGATAGAAGAAGACGGTAGTAAGGCCAATATTAACTTTACCACCGGAACGGCTGCCAACGGCGATATGAGCGTGTATGGCGGAGCGTTTACACCGCACACACTGGCATCGTTGTTCTCCCGCCTGAGCTATAACTACGACGAGCGTTACATGCTCCAGGCCACTGTACGGAGGGATGGTTCTTCCAACTTTGGCCCTAATAAACGCTATTTTACTTTCCCTTCCTTCTCTGTGGGATGGAACATCACCAATGAGCAGTTTATGAACGCCCGCCCCCAATGGTTATCTTCCATGAAATTACGGGGCTCCTGGGGTAAAAACGGGAACGAAAGCATAGGTGCATTTGGTTATGTGGCGTTAACCTCTTCTGGCAACAATTATGTTTTCGGAACCGGGGATGGTACCATATATGTAGGTACAAAACCCAGCGGACTGGCCAATGCTTCGCTGATGTGGGAACAATCGGTACAGACAGATGTTGGGCTGGATATGGGTTTGTTCAGGAACGCGTTTAACCTGTCTGTGGATTATTTTATCAAAAAAACCAATGGGATGCTCATGACCATGCCCGTCCCCTCTTATGTGGGCGAAGCAAAACCTATCGGCAATGTGGGTGAGATGGAAAACAAAGGGGTGGAGTTTGAAGCCGCCTATCGGTTTAGAGCAGGGGATTGGGGCGTGCGTCTGGGCGCTAATGCCTCTTACATTAAGAACAATCTGGTGCGGCTCGGAAATGAAAAAGGGTTTGCCAACTACGATTATTATCAGACAGTAGGTACCATCAGCTACGCGCAAAACGGCTACCCGTTCCCCTATTTTTATGGCTACAAAACCAATGGCATTTTCCAGAACTGGGATGAGATAAATAGCTATGCCTACAGCGATGGCACGCTGATACAGCCCAAAGCTGTTCCCGGCGATGTGCGTTTTGTAGATTTAGACGGCGCTAACGGCATTGGAGATGCCGACCGTACCATGATCGGCAAAGGCAGCCCCGACTGGACATTTGGATTTAACACCAGCGTAACCTGGAAAAATTTAGACCTCGGCTTCATGCTTCAGGGCACGCTTGGCAACGATATTTACGATGCTACCCGCAGGGTCGACATATCATACATCAACCTACCAGTATATATGCTTGGCAGATGGACCGGCGAGGGAACATCAAATACCATCCCGCGCTTTTCATTTACCGATGCTAATGGAAACTGGTTGTCTTCAGATCTGTTCGTAAAAGACGGGTCTTATATGAGGCTAAAGAACCTTGTGCTCGGCTATACGCTTCCGGAGCAGGTAACGCGCAGGTTTTTCGTTTCTAAGCTCAGGCTGTTTCTCTCGGGAGAAAACCTGCTCACACTTACCAAATACGAAGGGTTCGACCCCGAAATATCTTCGGGTGGCACCTCTCTTGGAATTGACCGCGGCGTATATCCGCAAGCCAGGGTTTTTACTTTCGGGCTGAACCTATCCTTTTAAAAACAAAACGGAAAAAAATGAAACGAGTAATCTATATAATTACAATAATCCTTGCAGCTTTTATATATAGCGGCTGCTCGGATAAATTTCTGGACGTGAAATCGCCCGATAAATTATATATTGACGAATATTATACCACCGAGCCCCGCATTTTTGAGGCGTTGGTGGCGGCCTATGATCCCCTGCAATGGTTTGACTACGCGTGGGGGCAATACACCCACATCGGGTTAGTATCAGACGTAATGGCCGATGACGTTAATGTAGGCGGCGCAGATGCCAACGACTGTATCTATCTCCACCGCATGTCTAATTACGCGGCGCTGCCTACTTCGGTGGTCAGCGATCTGTGGACAACCTTTTACTCTGGTATCAACCGCTCCAATAATGTGATGCAGTATATGGATAATGTGAAAGGCATTTCCGACCAATCAAAAGCGTTGTACCTGGCTGAAGCCAAAGTGCTGCGTTCTTTTTATTATACCTGGTTGTGGAAGCTGTGGGGAAACATTCCTTATTACGAAAAGAACCTGGAGTTTCCTTATCTCACTAAGCAAAATACGGCCGACGAGGTGTACAAGGGTATTGTTTCCACTTTGGAGGACGCCATTACCAATGGCGGGCTGCCGATGAAGGTAAGCAGTGGGAAAGAAGGGCGCGTATCGCTGGCTATGGCCTATATGCTGTATGCCGAAGTAGTGATGTATCAAAACGACCAGCCACGGTTTAGCCAGGCACTTCAATATATGGAAGAGATCATCAGGTCCGGACAATATGACCTGGTCAGCAATTTTGCCGGGCTATGGGAGGAAAGCGGTGAATGGTCGAAAGAGTCTATCTTTGAAATTAACTATTACAGCCGCAATGCCGTGCGCTCCTGGAACAACCCCACCAACGACGGGGGATCGGTATATCCTAAGTTTATTGGTATAAATAACTTGGCGGGCAGTCCAGATTATGACCCGGGATGGGGATTTGAACCCGTTAAGGCGGATGCATATGCGCTGTATGATGAGAACGATCAAAGACGTGATGGTGGTATCCTGAACTTTGCGAAATATGCGGCGCAAACCGGAGCCTCTTATCAGGGCCGTTACCAGGATCAGGGGTTCTTTTTAAAGAAGTATATCGCCAGGAAAGGAGGAAATGCCAATCACTCTGCCGATGCTGATTTGAACTATAATAACAATTTTCGCGTTTACCGTTATTCGGAAACTTTATTAAATGCGGCCGAACTGATCGCGCGCGGCGCCTCCGGGAGCGGAAATGCCCAGACCTATCTGGACAAAGTACGTACCCGGGCGGGGCTCAACTCAATTTCCCCATCCGTTGAAAATATCATCAAAGAACGCCGGTTGGAGTTTTTAGGCGAAGGGAAGCGTTATTGGGATTTGATCCGTTCTGGCTATGCCGCTCAGTACTTGGTGCCCGATGGGGCGTATCGCACAACTGCGTGGACGGCTTCCAAGAAGTATCTGCCGATACCGCAGTCAGAGATCGACGCGGCAGGAGGCACATTGACGCAAAATAATTATTAACCTTAGCACTGACCGTATTATGAAATGCGCATATCCTCCTAAGGAGTATCTGGAATATTTTCATACCCGAAAGGAATGAATATATTCTTTATGCAGCATTCCATCTGACTAAAATCAATAAAAATAAACAGATGAAATATATATATAGCTATTTAGGAAGCCTGCTGATTATGCTCCTGACTTTCGCGGCATGTAAAAAAGATATTGCTCATCCTGTGGAAGGAGAAATTCCCCTGGCCACGGATATTGATGTGGATATTGCGGTGAACCAGGAACTTAACCAGGTCACTTTTACCCTTAAAAATAAAGGTGTTTACCCTGTATGGAGTTTCGAGGAAAACAGTAAAACCGTTTATTCCACGCTTAACGGGTTTACCAAAATTTACAATACAGCAGGCACATACTCCGTGAATATCAGGATCGGGAACGCTAATGGGATCAGCGATGGAGCCATTACCAAAACGTTTACCATTAATAATTCGTTGGTAGATTTCGATAAATATATCGGACTCATAGCCGGTAAAGAAAGCAAAACCTGGTCCATCGCACGAAAAGAACCTGCGCACCTGGCCTGCGGCCCTTCTGGCAGCGATGGTACAGAATGGTGGAGCGCATTGCCTAACGAGAAAGCCGATTGGGGACTATATGATGACGTGCTGACGTTTACAAACAATATGAAATATACCTACAACCCGGGTGCCGGGGGCACGGTGTATGTTAATAAAGAAAGTTCGTTGTTCAGTGCGCATAACCCAAATAACGGATTAGATTTTATGGCTCCCGTTTCAGAACAAACAACCACCTATAATTTTATTGGCGAAGGCACAGATGTGTACCTGACATTCCCTTCGCAAACACTGTTCCCTTATCTTGCGAACAACGAGGCCTACCAAACACCAAAGTATAAGGTAGTAGGCATTTCAGCGAATAAGCTTGAGCTCGTTTCCGACAACGGATCTATTGCATGGCATTATATCCTGACATCGGGAGGAGATACCAAAGTAGGAGGCTATGATCCTGGTAGCGACTGTAATTTCTGGAAAACGGCCACCTTTACCAACGAGTTCTATTACGCTCCCGGATGGAATCAGATCGGTAATCCCGGTTTCTCGGCCAATGGCAACGCTTACCAGATCACTTTGCCCACAGCAACAAGCGAAACCTGGCAGGCGCAGGTGAAATACCTGACAAACATGACCACCCAGGCAACGAAAAATTACGACTTTTCCGCCGTGTTCAATGCTTTTAAAGACCACAATAATGTAACTGTTAAGCTGGTGAAGACAGGAGAGGATGGTACATTCTTTTTCGAGGAAAAGATCAAGCTAAAGGCCTACGAAGATTATGTCTTTATTAAAACCGACATGCCTGGAATTGATATGGATAAGGTGAGCCTGGTGCTTGATTTTGGTGGAAATGCTGCTGAAACGGTGGTGACCATGAGCCGCGTTGTGCTGAAAGAACACAGTTGCGATGATGGTACGGTTATTGAAGGTCCCGGAGAAGACAATGTAAACTGGCTTCCGAATTCAGATTGCAACAAATGGAAAACGGTAAATTATACGAACTTCTTCTACTACGCTCCGGGATGGGCTCAGATCGCCGATCCTGCACTGGCAGCCAATGGGAATTCGTATAAGATCACACTTCCTGAAGCAACATTTGGACAATGGCAGGCACAGGTACATTTCAAAACAACGAATATCAGCACCAGCAGCGCCAATAAATACGATTTTTATTGTGTACTGAACGCATCAAAGAATATCAGCGGTGTAACTGTTAAGCTTACTAAGGTAGATGATGATAATACATTTTTCTTTACCAAAAACGTGGGCCTGACTGCCTATGAAGATTTTGTGCTTAAAGTGCCTGCTATGGATGGTATAGATATAGATAAGGTCAACCTGGTTTTTGACTTTGGCGGAAACCCGGCGAATACCGAAATTACCATCAGCAATATCATCCTGAAAGAATCCACCTGCAACCAATAAAAAGATGATCATGCATGTGCGGCATGCTGGTTTTGCCGCACATGCTTTTAAAAATAAAAATATGAGGACAATGAACCTGTTTATTTTATCTATAATGGCGCTTGCTTCACTGTGCTGCAACAAAAACAGTAATAATGTGAAAACAGAAGGAGGCAATATTACCTGCTCTGTTTCCCAGATCAACGCAGACTATGGCGAATCTGTCTCCTCGGTGGATATTACAGCCGAACGGGAATGGGCGGTATATAGCAATGAAAACTGGATCACCTGCAGCCCGGCAGGCTCTGTTCATGCAACAGGGAAAGTAACAGTAACGATTGCTGCCAATACAACGACTGATGCACGTGAAGGCTCGGTAATCGTTAAATCAGGAAGCAACCGGGTGAGCATTCCTGTAACACAGAAAGGTAAACCCGCCGTTAATGTGAATACGCCGGAAGGCTATACCCTGGTCTGGAATGATGAATTTAGCGATGGCACTAAGCCGAGCGCCGAATGGTTCTATGAAACCGGTGGCGGAGGCTGGGGAAATAATGAGCTGCAAACTTATGTCAGCGGAGACAAGGATGGGGATCAGCTGGCGGCCGTAAAAGACGGCATCCTTCGCCTTACCGCAAAGAAAATAAACGGAACCGTCTATTCCATTCGCATGAATACCAATAAAAGCTGGACGTATGGTTATTTTGAGGCGCGTTTAAAGCTTCCCAAAGGAAAAGGAACCTGGCCGGCGTTTTGGATGATGCCGAAAAACTTTACCGCCTGGCCCGATGATGGTGAAATAGATATTATGGAACACGTTGGCTACGATCCTA
This sequence comes from Niabella aquatica, assembly GCF_054779315.1. Classification (NCBI taxonomy): domain Bacteria; kingdom Pseudomonadati; phylum Bacteroidota; class Chitinophagia; order Chitinophagales; family Chitinophagaceae; genus Niabella; species Niabella aquatica. Next base: position 112,131 of record NZ_BAAGYM010000015.1, on the reverse strand, counting down.
ATCAAATTCATGCGTCTATCCATAGCAAAGCATATAATCATACTATCAATACGCAAAAAACAGCTCAGAAACTTGTTCCCACGGCGCAGGATGAATTTCATGTATATGCAGTTGAGTGGACGACCGACTTTATAAAGGGATATATAGACGGAGTAGTATATTTCACGTTTCAGAATGATAAGACAGGGAATAAAGACACCTGGCCCTTCAATATGCCGTTTTACCTGAAGCTGAACCTTGCCTGGGGCGGAAACTGGGGCGGTGCACAGGGCGTAGATGAATCGGTATTGCCTGCCACCTATGAAATTGATTATGTAAGAGTATTTCAGAAAAAATAATTGGGCATACCGCCCCCGCACTGTAATAAAAAAGGGGCTGTCTTCTATGTTGAAAACCAAGCCACGAGTGTTAAAAACTTTAAAAAATTCAATATTGCATCAGCTTTTGGCTGGTGCAATTCTTTTTCAGGCCCTGTAAAAACAATCTTCTCTTAGCAGACATTGCCATTGCAAGCTGCAATTTCATGTATTATTTTTTACAGGTTGCCAAATGCAAACTCAAAAGAGTGGTCTTGTTTCCAAGCCACAGACAGCCCCTTTTGTTTTCCTACCCTAAGTTTTGACACCTTAACACAACTCCCTGCATACAGCAAAATGTTATATTCAACTCATTGAGATATCGGTAATGGGAATTGCTGTCCAGCCTAAACAGGTTCCGGTATCTTTTCGCAGCTATACCGGCCTTACATTACCACAGTCTGAATTTTTTGTGAAACAATTCAAAAAAAAATAATAAAAGTCAAAATAACATTTATATTTGTTTGGGATTGATTGCTGCGATGAAGGTTCAGAGATCGCTTTAAAGAGGCATTTTTTAGCAGCGCCATGATGAAAATTTAAAATCCGGCTGTGACAAAGATCATATATAACGAAAAAGAGCTTGTCCTACGTATGTCACAGGGCGATGAAAAAGCATTCGCCTGCATCGTGCAGCATTATCACGCATTAGTGTATCATTTTATCTCGAAGCATACCAGCCGGAAAGACTGGGTATCTGAAATTGCAAATGATGTTTTTATGCAGCTATGGCAAAAAAGAGAAACGGCCTGTAGCATCCAGGATCTCAATCGCTACCTCTTTGTGCTCTGTAAGCATCAGGCTATCAATGTAATGAAGCGGGAGCTCAGGGAAACCGCCAGAAACAGGGAATGGAGTCTATTGCACAAAGATGCTATGCAAGGCCTGGAAGATGAACATAGCGCACAGCTTCAGCTGGTGGAAGCGGCCATTAGCCAGCTTTCTGACCGCCAGAGGCAAATATGGATCATGAGCCGCTATAAGAAGCTTACCTATGAGCAGATAGCCGCCGCTATGAATATAGGCCGGGAAACCGTAAAAAGCCATTTGCAATCCGCGAACCGTGTAATAAAGTTTTACGTACTTCAGCATGCAGATATTTTGTTGTACGCATGTTTTTTTATACACCAGCTTGTTTAGCCTTCTTATAAAGCCAATTGCCATCAACCGCTAAGCCCGTTTCCTGTTAGGTATAATACAGCCGCTTTCGGAACTAAAAAATTTTTTCCGCCACTCCCCCTTTTACTCATTGGTGTTGTCCTGTATATAAAATACATCAATGAACAGCTTGCCGGAAGAGGTCTCAGCGCTTTACAAAAAATGGTTGAACGGAATTGCTACAGCAGAAGAGCAGCAGGCTCTGCTTGATTGGCTGAATACTCCCGGTACAGAGGAGGCATTGTCTGATGATATGTGGGCTGTATGGGAAAATTTACGCGCTGAAACAGCACAGGCCCGGTCTTTAACCCCATTAAACAGGCGGGTACCGGTGATGCGTATTTTCAGGGCTGCGGTCGTATTGCTGATCATTGTTTCGGCAGCGGGGTACCTGTACTTTAGCAATAAACAAAAAGGAGTACCCGGAGATGCATTGGCAAAAGAACTTTCCGTGCACAACGATGTGCAGCCTGCAAAGTCTGGTGCTATCCTCACGCTTGCTGATGGCAGGCAGCTAGTGCTTGATGGTGCTAAAGAAGGTATCATTGCTTACGAACAGGGGCAGCCTATCCGGCTGCATCACGATGAGCTGGTATATGCACAAGCCGGTGAAGCAGAACAATCAGCCGGGATCAATAAAATAGTAACACCCGGTGGCCGGCATTTCCAGATAGTATTATCAGACGGAACAAAGGTTTGGCTCAACGCTACAAGCGCTATTGAATATCCTGCCGTATTTAACGGGAAGGAGCGCCGTGTTACCGTGAGTGGTGAAGCGTTTTTTGAAGTAGCTAAAAATAAAGCAAAACCTTTCCGGGTGATAACTAAAAATACAGAGGTGCAGGTGCTGGGCACACGCTTTAATATCAATACATACAATGATCAGGATAAGACTGCCACTACGCTGGTGGAGGGATCGCTTCGTTTCAGATCAGGAGCTAAGAACATACTGATGAAGCCTGGGCAGCTGGTGGTGGCTCATACAAAAACGAAAGATCTGAAATTAGTGGAAAAGGCAGATGTAGACCACATCACGGCTTGGAAAAATGGTGTTTTTGATTTTGAGAATGTATCCTTACCCGAAGTAATGCAGGAGCTGTCCAGGTGGTATGATATAAAAGTTGTGTACACCGCAGAAGTGCCGCAGATCGTATTCGGAGGAAGAATGGGCCGGGACCTCAGCCTGTCGCAGGTACTAACAGCCCTTAAAGCCATGGGCGTAACATTCACCTTAAAAAACAAAATTTTATATGTAAAGTAAAAAAGCAGATGCTATAAGCAAAAACCGTCATGCGGCCAGGCACGACGGCTATTTGTTTCAAACAAAAAAACAGAAGTAAACCATCTTTCATTTATTGCTTAAAACAATTCAAAAGTATGCAATTATTAACGATTTGCAGAAGCGGGATTGCAGCCATTACTAATTCCGTTCTCACGAAAAAAAACATACGTATTATGAGGATAACGGCCATATTGTTGTTGGCGTTTTGTATGCATGCCGGGGCAAAAGGGTACTCCCAGAAAATTACGTTCAGCGGCAGTCATATTTCCCTGAAAAAGGCCCTTGAACCGGTTGAAAAGCAAACCGGCTACTATATAATTTACAACAGGGATATGTTAACCACTGATAATAAGCTGTCCGTGAATGTTAAAAACATGCCGTTTAAAGAATACCTGGAGCTCGTATTAAAGGATACCCGCCTCGGCTTTATCATCGAAAACAAAACAATCATTCTGCAAAAAAACCATACTGCAGATGGTAGTACCGATCAGGAGGAAAAAGTATATGCCCCGCCCGTAAAAGGAGTAGTGCTCAATACGGACGGGGTAGCGCTTGCCGGTGCGTCGGTACGTATAAAAGGCCTGGATATTGGCACCAAAACCGATATAAACGGAGGATTTGCGATAGATGTACAAACCGGCCAGGTGCTGGAGGTCAGTCATGTGGGGTACCAGACTTTGGAAATAAGTATCACCGGTACAGAAGACCTGAACCTTGTGCTTACTCCGCTCGAGAATAAGCTGGAGCAGATCGTAGTAGTAGGCTACGGTGCTCAAAAGAAAAAAGATATTACCGGTGCCGTGGCTATTGTTGAAATGACGGATGCAAAAAAATTATCCACCAATGATGTGGGTAATATGCTTCAGGGCCGGGTAGCAGGCATTTCCGTTACCGGCGACGGGCAGCCCGGCGCTTTTCCGCAGGTAAAGCTGCGGGGCACTTCTACCTTTGGTAATTCGGATCCATTATATGTGGTGGATGGCATTCCCTTGAGCGGCGTACCACGTGAGTTGAATCCTAACGATATTCAATCCATGCAGGTGTTAAAAGATGCGTCTGCCGGCGCTATTTATGGTTCACGGGCAGCAAATGGTGTTATCATCATCACTACTAAACAAGGCAGGAAAAACACACCGATGAAAGTGGAGTACGGCGCCTACTACGGGGTTGATAAAGTATGGCAGATCATCCCGGTTACCAATGCGCACAATTACCAGGCGCTGAACAATGAAGCGCGTTACAACTCGAGTAATAAACCGCTGGCACCGGGTAATGACCCGAACTCTCCGCGCTTTATTACCGATGTCAATACCAACTGGCAGAAAGAAGGCCTTAAAAATGGCTCCAGGCAAAATCATAACCTGAATCTGAGCGGAGGGGGTGAATATAATACCTATAACATTTCTTTTGACCTGTTCGATAACAAAGGAACTTTTGTAGGTAACGGTCCCGATTACAGGCGGTATACCGGCCGCATCAATACCACGCAGGAAAGAGGGCGTTTTAAATTTGGCCAGACAGTGGCTTATGCGCATTCAAAGGAAAACGCATTAGTAACAGGAGACGGTATCCTTGCCGGAGGCAGACCTCCGTTGATCAATGACCTGGTATTTGCCATCCCTACCATGAAGCTGTACGACGCTGCACGGCTGGGTGGTTATGGGGGTACATCCAGCGATCTGCACGATGCCATTTCTTTGAACGGTATAGGCTTTAACAGCCTGATCAAAAACAACACTACTGTTGGCCGGCTTACTACTAACTTATGGTCGGAAATAGCGCTGATCAGATCAGCACGGCACAATTTAAAATACAGGCTGAACCTGGGCTATGATGTTAATCAGATCAGGGACTACACCTTCACGCCCAAGTTTAACCTGGGTTATTTCTTTATCAATAATATTAATCGTCTTACTGATAACAACCGGAAATACGAAAACCAGTTAATTGAAAATACACTTACTTACGATTTGAATGTAAACAGCCATAATCTTTCTTTCCTGTTAGGGCAGATGTACCAGAAAAACGCTTACTGGCTTACCCAAACAACAGGCCAGGGCTTCCAGGATGAGCACTTCGCTTCTTTAAGAAATGCCGAGGAAACCAATGCCAATAGCTTGGAATTGCATAACGCACTGGCCTCTTATCTCGGCAGGCTGAATTATAACTTTGATGACAGGTATTTATTAACGGCCACTTTACGCCGTGATGCTTCTTCCCGGTTTGCTCCTCAATACAGGGTAGGTTATTTCCCCGCATTTGCCGCCGGCTGGCGTTTGACCAACGAAAGTTTCTTCCCTCAAACCGATGGGATCGTTTCCGATCTGAAACTGCGGGCAAGCTGGGGTAAACTGGGCAATGAAAATATTGGTGATTATTTGTACCAGGCGGTGATCAATCCTTCGGTGGTATATACTTTCGACGGGCAGCGCATGCTGGGCGGTACGCAAACGAGCGTGGTAACTACGGACCTGAAATGGGAAGAGCGCATCACCGCTAATATTGGCCTTGACGCCCAGCTGTTCAATCGGAGGTTTGATCTTTCGGCAGAATACTACAACAGCGAAAGTCGTGATATTTTAGTGCCTATTCCCATTCCGCTTACGGTAGGCTCTATCAATGCCGCGCCGATTGTAAATGCCGGTTCATTGCGTAACAGCGGTTTTGAGTTTGCGCTGATGTATCATAAATCGCAGGGCGATTTCACTTTCGATGTAGGCGCCAATTTCACTACCATAAAAAATAAGGTGCTCAACCTTGGTAATAATGTAAAAGCAAGGATAGACGGCGCTTTTCGTACCGAAGTAGGCCAGGAGGTGGGTCGCCATTATGGTTTCATTACGGAAGGTATTTTTAAAACACAGGAGCAGGTAGATGCTCATCCCCGACAGTTTGACGGCGCCGGGGTAGGAGACGTTATTTATAAGGATATTAATAATGACGGGTTTATCAATGATGATGACCGCACCGACCTCGGAAGCGGCCTGCCCAAATTTAATTATGGTTTGACTTTCAATGCCGCCTATAAAAATTTTGATTTCACTTTTTTTGCTTCAGGTGCCGGTAAATATCTTATCAACAGCCGCCTGTACCGCGACCTTATGCACAGCGGCGGTGATGCTAACTACCACCAGGATATGCTGAGCCGTTACACATCGGTAAATACAGAAACCAATATCCCACGCCTGATATGGGCCGACCCTAACCGGAACTGGGAAAGCTCTGACCGGGAAGGATGGCTGCAGGATGGTACTTTTCTGCGCGTCAATACGGTTTCTTTAGGCTATACCCTGCCCCTGAACAGCATCCGTTATGTGTCTAATATGCGTTTTTATATTACTACGCAAAACCTGTACACCTTCCAGAAATATAAGGCGTACAATCCCGATTATGCGTACGGCGTATTTACTCCCGGTTTAGACAACGGCTCTTTTCCCAAGCCCCGAACCATTCTTTTTGGTATCCAGGTAGGTTTCTAAAGTGTTCATCAAAAATTGTAAAAAATGAAAAGACTATTCATATTCATTCTGGCTTCGGCGGTGCTTATTGCCTGTGATAAAAAGCTGGATCTGTATAATCCCAATTATCCCACTACCGGAACATTCTGGCAAACACCTGCCCATGCAGATGCCGGCATTATTGCCGTGTACAATGCATTGGCGCTGGAAGGTACGTATACACGCTCTTTTCCCGGTCTCAGCGATAGCCGGGGCGATGATATGCAGGGTAACAGCCCCTGGAGCGACCTGGAACTGGTGGGCCGGTTTACTATACCCAGCAATTCGGCCCCGGTGGAATGGATCTGGCGCGATCATTACATTATTGTAAACCGGGCTAACCAGGTACTGCAATATGTGCCTGGCATTGCAGACGATCTTTTTCAGGCAGGCCATAAGAACCGTGTATTAGGGCAGGCCTACTTTTTAAGGGCCCTGGCCTACTTCAATCTCATTAATACATTTCAGAAAGTGCCTTTGATCACCGAACCGCAAAGCACTGCTGATAAATATTATCCTGAAACGGCCACGTCTGAAGCTGTCTGGAACCAGATTATTGAAGACCTCAGGCAGGCCGAAACCTTATTGCCGGTTACCTATACCGGCGTTTCAGGGCCTGACGCCGGGCAAAAGGGCCGTGCTACCAAAGGTGCAGCAGCAGGGCTTTTGGCAAAAGCATATTTGTACACAAAGAAGTATACAGCAGCAGCTGCCCAGCTTGAAAAATTTGTAAAAGCCGGTGGCGAGCTAAACGGTATTTATGCTTTAATGCCCGGTTACCGCAGCAACTTCAATACGGCAAATGAGAACAATGCAGAGTCGTTGTTTGAAGTGCAGTTCAGCGCTGAAGGGGGTACTGATGGGAACTGGACAGGGGAACCCAATGCCAACTGGCGCCAGTTCTGTGCCGTAGCGGTAACTTATGCACCTCCTGGTGAAACCTGGGGTGGTTATAGTGATTACGAGCCTACACGATCTTTGTATAATGCTTATAAATCTGAACAAACCGTTGATGGTAAAAGTGATCCGCGCTTACTGGCAAGCATTACATCCTATGAGCCTGCCGATAACTCTACCACCGTATATGGTTTGGCGTGGCCTTATACCAGTACCAGCCTTATTTATGTAAGAAAATATACTTACGATGGTTTGGGCCTGCATCAGAAAGAGTCTTTCGAGTCTGGTGGCATCAACTATCGGGTGCTTCGTTATGCTGACATCTTGCTGATGTATGCCGAAGTGCTTAACGAGCTGAACCGTACTGCAGAGGCTTATTCCTATATTCAACAGGTTCGCAGCCGTGCCAGTTTAAGGGATCTGGCCACAGTAAAGCCGAATATGACGCAGGAACAAATGCGTGACCAGATTGCGCACGAGAGGTTACTTGAATTTTCCATCGAAGGGCAGCGTATTAATGATATTATCCGATGGGGCTGGCTGTATGATGCAGCAAAGCTGGCCCAGTTAAAGCAAAACGATACCGACTTTAACAGCTGGAAGCCCGGCAAGGAATATTTACCAATTCCTTTCAGCGAATTGAACAATAACAAAAATCTTTCGCCGAACAGCGCTAATTAAAAACCTGGTCCGACCAATAAGTTTCTGAATCCTGGTTTGCGTACCTACGCACCGGAACAAAGAGTAACTTAAATTTTTCAGGAGAAGCAAAACAATTACCATGAAGCAAATACTTTTATATACAACTATAGGATTCATCATGTTTTCTGGCTTTGGGTCCTGTACCAAAAACAGTTTCGACAGCCAGGCCCTTACCGAAACCGACCCCGGTATTTTTGAACCCAAGCCTTTTAGTGTGAATAACATTAACGATACTTATGGAAACATAGCCAGCTATGCTTTTACCGGTCAATGGGGCCCTTACAACCTGCACGATCCGTCAGTCATTAAAGAGGGAGAATGGTACTATTGTTTCAGCACTGATGTGGCTTATGGCCAGCAATTAAAACCCGGCATCATGGTGCGCCGTTCCAGGGACCTGGTAGATTGGGAGTTCCGCGGTTGGGCAGTAGATGGCCTGCCTAAGCAGGCGGTGGATTATATTAAAGGAATAAACAATACTTACACACCCAATGATGGTATCTGGGCCCCGTATATTATGAAAGTGGGCAGCGAGTTCCGGCTGTACTATTCATTGGCATCTTCGGGTTTCAGGGTAAGTGCTATAGGTTTGCTTACTGCCAGTTCGTTAGATGGACCATGGACAGAAAAAGGGCTGGCAGTTACTTCAAAAACCGAAGGTTCGGGAACTAATGCTATTGATCCCTCTGTAGTAGTGACACCTGCCGGCGATCATTATATGTACTATGGCTCTGCATGGGATGGTTTATTTGTTGTAAAGCTCAACCCCTCTACCGGGCTGGCTGCTACCACCGGGGATCTGGGTACACGTATTGTACGCCGTGGTAGAACCAATGGTGTGTATAATGGTAATTTAGAAGCGCCGGAAATTATTTACAATGCCGATCAGAAAAAATATTACCTGTTTGTTTCTTATGACTGGATAGATACCAAGTATAATGTGCGTGTGTTCCGGTCTGATAACCCTGCAGGCCCCTTTGTAGACTGGAACGGGGAAAATGCCGATACACAATCAGACCATGCAGACCAGATTGTATTAGGCCCCTATGCATTTAAAGGGCATGCCGGCTGGCAGGGAACAGCGCATTGTTCAGTGTTTAAAAATGAGCAGGGACAGTATTTTATGGCTACACAGGGCCGCCCGGCTGTAGATAAATATTATATGGTGATGCACGTACGCAAAATGTTCTGGATGGAAAATGGCTGGCCTGTGGTAAGCCCGGAGCGTTATGCCAATGTGCCGCAAACGGCTGTAACAAGAGATGAGCTGATAGGGGAATATGAGCAGGTGGTACACGGGTATGTACGTGTGCCCGGCTATGCCGAAACCCAAACTGATCCCAATATCAACAAGGCGGTAGATACTAATCCTATGCTTCATGCTGATGGTACCATTTTTGGCGACCCTAATAATACCTGGGTGTACGATGCTGCTACATCGCGCCTCGAGATGCGCTGGGCCGGTGGTTTGTTTGTAGACAGGCTGCATGTGTCGCGCGAAAGGGATTGGGAAAAAAAGAAGGAATCGACTATTGTAATGACAGGGTATAATGGTGGTGGCCTGGGACTTTGGTTCAAAAAAGTGAATTGATCTAAAAGGCCTGTTATAAACTGCCCGATATTATTTTGCAGCTGCAGGGTGCGACGCAATGAAGATGCCATATATTTTGCAGATGGTTCAATAAAATAGAAATAATAATGATAAAGAAACTTTTGTTTTGTGTGGCAGCAATCGTTGCCGGATATGTTGGAAATACCCAGGAGCTTCAGTTTGATGTGAATGTGAAAGCGGTTAAAGGGAAGATCAACCCCAATATGTGGGGCGTATTTTTTGAAGACATTAATATGGGGGCAGATGGGGGTATTTATGCAGAAATGATAAAGAACCGGTCTTTTGAATTTTACAAGCCATTGATGGGCTGGACTCCGGAGGGAACAGGTATACAAGAAGGCGATATGCAGGTGCTGAACCGCGGCGCACAAAAAACCAGCAATCCGCGGTTCCTTCGCGTAAATGTATCGAACGCGGGTAAAGGAGCCGCAGCATTGGTAAATGAAGGCTTTCGCGGTATGGGATTTAAGGAAGGCTTGAAATATACGTTTTCGGTGATGTATCAGCAGGTGCAACCTGGCGTGAAGATATACCTGGAATTATTAAATGATCAGGGCAATGTGATTGGCTCGGCCGATCTTGTACCGCAAAACACTGGCAAAGGCTGGCATCAACAAAGTGTTGAGCTGGCCGCTTCCCAAACGGTACTAAAAGGAAAATTCAGGGTAGGGTTTACCGGTAATGGCGTAATTGACCTGGATATGCTCTCTTTGTTTCCGCAGGATACCTGGAAGAACCGCCCAGGCGGCCTGCGCGCGGATATGGTACAAAAACTGGCCGATATGAAGCCCGGCTTCATCCGCTTTCCGGGCGGCTGTATCGTAGAAGGGCACGATTTAAGTGTACGTTACCAGTGGAAGAAAACCATTGGCCCGGTAGAAGAACGTGAATTGATCGTGAACCGCTGGAACACCGAATTTGCCCACAGGCCAACGCCCGACTATTACCAGACATTCGGCCTGGGATTTTTTGAGTACTTCCAGCTGGCAGAAGACATCGGCGCTGAGCCCCTGCCTATTTTAAACTGCGGCATGGCCTGCCAGTTTAATACAGCGGAACTGGTGCCTATGGATCAAATGGCTCAGTATGTACAGGATGCGCTTGACCTGATCGAGTTTGCCAATGGGGCTGTTACCACTAAATGGGGCAAAGTAAGAAACGATATGGGGCATCCTGCACCTTTCCATTTAAAAATGCTAGGTGTGGGTAACGAGAACTGGGGTCCGCAATATGTGGAAAGATTAAAGCTTTTTGAAAAAGCCATTAAGGCAAAATATCCCGAAATAAAATTAGTGTACAGCTCCGGCACCGATCCTGATGGCGAGCGTTTTGAGTATCTGAATGGGGAGCTGCGTAAATTAAAAGCCGATATTATTGATGAGCATTATTACCGCGTGCCGGAATGGTTTGTGCAAAATGTAAACCGCTATGATCATTATGATCGTAACGGGCCTAAGATCTTTGCCGGTGAATATGCAGCTCAAAGCGATAAGACAGTTTCACCCGATAATAAGAACAACTGGAAAACTGCCATTTCTGAAGCGGCTTTTTTAACCGGCCTGGAACGCAATGCTGATGTGGTTTGCATGGCCTCTTATGCGCCGCTGTTTGCACATGTGGATGGCTGGCAGTGGACGCCCGACCTGATCTGGGTAGATAATCTGAATGTATATGGTACACCTAATTACTATGTGCAGCAACTGTTCTCTTTAAATAAAGGTACCGATATTGTTCCGCTTACAGCTAATGGCAGCATAGTGGATGGCAAAGATAACCTTTTTGCTTCGGCTGTTGTGGATGCTGCTACGGGAGAAGTAGTTATAAAAATCGTAAATTACAATCCGTCTGCCAGGGAAGTGGCTTTTGCTGTACAGGGAGTGAAGAGCCTGGCGAGACAGGCCTCAGTAACGGTTTTAGCTACCGGCGATCTGGAAAAGGTCAACTCCATCGCGAAACCCAAAGAAATAGCGCCGGTTACAACAAACATTAATTTGAAGGGCAGAAAAATACAAACTACATTAGCACCTTATTCATTGACCGTGTTGAGATGTAAGTATAAATAAAGTATACCCATACAATGGATCAGGCCAATGCCATACAGTTATTAAAAAATGCAGACACAGCGCCTTCAGATGATGTTTTAAGCGATGTGATGGGTAAAAAATTGTTGGCTGTTTACCGAAATGTTCAGCAGTTGTTTGATGAAATGAATCTTACAGAAGAGTGGAAGTTTTATAAAGACGGTAATGCATGGCTTTGTAAGGTGCAGCATAAAAAGAAAACAGTGGTATGGCTTTCTGTATGGGAAAAGTTGATTAAACTCGGCTTTTATTTTACATCAAAAACCGGCGCTGGCATTCAAAACCTGCGTGTTAACGACGAAATTAAAACCGGTTTTGACAAGGCTGCGCCGATAGGTAAACTGATGCCTTTGACAATGGACATCAGTGATAAGGAACAGTTAACTGATCTTAGAGAGGTACTGCAGTATAAGATCAGTCAGCTTTAATTTTAATGCATCTTTATTTCCTCTATTTCAATGAAAAATATTTTCTTACTCCTGGCTTTTCTTTATTGGATAGCCGGCCTGGAGGCCCAGGAACTTATCAAAACAAATGATGTAGGAGTGCATGACCCGGTGATGATGAAAGAAGGCGATACCTATTATCTCTTTACAACGGGTTTTGGTATATCGGTATGGTCATCTAAAGACATGCAGCACTGGCAACGTGAAAAGCCGGTCTTTGATAAAGCGCCGCAATGGGCTGTGGATACCATTCCCGGGTTTAAAGGACATATATGGGCGCCTGATATTTATTTTCATAAAGGGTTGTATTACCTGTATTATTCCGTATCAGCATTTGGAAAGAACACTTCGGCTATCGGGGTAACCACCAATAAAACATTAAATCCTGCTGCGCCGGGGTTTAAATGGATCGATCATGGGCGTGTGATCCAATCTTATCCCGGCATTACCAACTGGAATGCCATTGATCCTAATATTATTGACGATGAAAAAGGCGATGCTTACATGAGCTTCGGTTCTTTCTGGGATGGTTTGAAGTTAGTGAAACTAAGCAAAGACCGGCTTTCCATAGCAGCGGAGGTAAGTGAAATTCCAACCATTGCCAGCCGGAAATCAGCACCGGGAGATCCCAATCCGCCTGCAATAGAAGATAACCCTAAAGACGCCGGAGGCAATGCCATAGAAGCGCCGTTTATTTTTAAAAAGAACGGGTATTACTATCTTTTTGCTTCTATTGATTATTGCTGCAAAGGCGTGAGGAGCACTTATAAAATGATCGCAGGACGATCTGAAAAAATAACAGGCCCCTATTTAGATGATAAAAGCATTGATATGGCCAAAGGTGGCGGCCGGCTGGTTGTAAAGGGAAATGATCGCTGGCACGGTGTTGGTCATAATGCAGTGGTTAACGATCAGGGTAATGACTATCTTGTATTTCACGGGTATGATGGAAATGACAACGGGCGTTCAAAACTGCATATCAAAAAAATAGACTGGGATCAACAGGGCTGGCCTGTAATAGAATAAATAATAGGGGCTATCGCCCTCTTGGTGATTAACTTTGGTAAGTATAGTCTGCGAAAGGATATTAAGTAAGATCTCTTTTAAACCGGTTCGGAGAAATGCACAATAGTAATATAATCACTTCAGATAAGTTGATAAGTAGGCAATAGACCGAAACAATAATTTATCTGGCCTTTCCTTGGATACTGGTTATTGTTGGATAGCCCATCCTTTTTTACCATATTTGCGGTAATAATTAAGGGAGCGGTACACATTTAACAGTGGCTCCTGTCTGTATTATATCCAATAGTAAAAAGTCCGCCATGAAAAATTATTTGTTTGCATTTGTATTCTTATGGTTGTTCACACCATTGAATTCAAATGCCCAAAAAGCTGCTGTAAAAAAAACGGCATCTATACCCTATACCTTAAAGATCGATAAGCGTATTTCTGACTCTGCGCTGGTGGATCTGGTGCAAAAACAAACCCTGCGCTATTTCTGGGACTTTGCACACCCCGTAAGTGGTATGGCCCGCGAACGCAGTAACGAAACTTTTAACTACGGACAGGAAGTCGTAACTACCGGTGGCACTGGCTTTGGTATCATGGCTATTATTACAGGTGTAAACAGGGGATGGATTGAAAGAGATACAGCAGCCCGGTTTTTATTAAAAATGGTAAAATTTCTTTATAAAGCAGAGGCTTATCATGGTGTATTCCCGCATTGGCTGAATGGTGAGACGGGGAAAACCATTCCGTTTAGCCGGAAGGATGATGGTGCTGATCTGGTAGAAAATGCTTTTTTATTCCAGGGGCTGCTTTGTGCAAGGCAATACTTCAATGCAGATAATGATACAGAACGGCAGCTGCGTGGACGTATTAATGGTTTGTGGAACGATATAGAATGGGACTGGTTTACGCGTGATGGCCGCGAAGTATTATACTGGCATTGGAGCCCTTATAACGGCTGGGCAATGAATTTCCCATTACGTGGCTTTAACGAATGTTTGATTACCTATGTGCTGGCTGCATCCTCAACCAGGTATCCTGTGAGCGCTAATGTGTACCACCGGGGCTGGGCGCAAAGCGACTTCTTTAGAAACGGTAAAACATTTTATAACTATATGTTGCCTTTGGGTTTTGATTATGGCGGACCATTGTTTTTCTCTCACTATTCATTTCTTGGCCTTAGCCCCAAAGGTTTAAAAGACCAGTATGCAGACTATTGGCAGCAAAATCAAAATCATACGCTGATTAACTATTCTTATTGTGTGGATAATCCTAAAGCCTTCAAAGGTTATGGAGAAAATAGCTGGGGACTTACAGCCAGCGATGACCCTAACGGTTATGACGCGCACTCTCCTGTCAATGATAATGGTACTATTACTCCAACAGCGGCCTTGTCTGCTTTTCCTTACACACCCGATAAATCTATGAAGGCATTGCGCTATTTTTATAATGAGCTTGGTGATAAAATATGGAGGGAGTATGGTTTTACAGATGCCTTTAATGAAACCAAAAGCTGGTATGCAAGCTCTCATCTTGCTATCGACCAGGGCCCGATTGTAGTAATGATAGAAAATTACAGGACGGGATTGTTATGGGATCTTTTCATGAATTGTACCGAAGTAAAAAATGGATTGAAAAAGCTGGGTTTTACAAGTGAGTACCATCAGTAAAAGCGCTTCCGGGGAAAACAAAGAAGCACAAGTGAGCGATGATGAATTGCTGGAGCTGGTGCAGCGCCAAACGTTTAAATACTTCTGGGAATATGCTGAGCCTAATTCGGGTATGGCGCGGGAACGTAGCAGGGAGAATTATGAAAATGTGGTGACTACGGGAGGCTCTGGCTTTGGCATTATGGCCATCCTGGTGGCTGTGGAGCGCAGGTGGATTCAACGGGTAGACGCAATAGCCCGGATGCAAAAAATACTTTCATTCCTGCAGGGAGCAGAAAAATACCATGGAGCTTTCTCTCATTGGCTGGATGGCAACACCGGGCGAACTATACCTTTTAGCAAAAAAGATGATGGTGCAGATATAGTAGAAACATCTTTGCTGTTTCAGGGTTTGCTGGCGGCACGGCAGTATTTTTCGAAGAGAAGTAAAGAAGAAAAATTGATCAGGAAGTGCATCTCAGCACTTTGGGAAAACGTAGAATGGAGCTGGTTTACACGCGGCCGTGATGTACTTTATTGGCATTGGAGCCCACAACATCAGTGGAAAATGAACCTCCGGATTCAAGGATATAATGAGGCCCTAATTACTTATATACTGGCCGCTGCATCGCCTGAATACAGTATATCTAAAAAAGTATATGATAACGGTTGGGCACACAACGGCGGTTTGAAAAACGGGAAGAAGTTCTATAATACCGTGCTCCCGTTGGGCCCCGATTTAGGCGGCCCGTTGTTCTTTGCGCATTTCGGTTTTGCCGGGTTAGATCCGCGGGGATTAAAAGATGCCTATGCAGATTATGGAAAACAAAACCTGGCACATGTTACCATCAATTACCGCTATTGTGTAGATAATCCTTCCGGCTTCAAAGGCTACAGCAGACGGTCCTGGGGTTTATCTGCCTGCGATTATAAGAAAACATATCACGAACAGTCTCCTCTAAAGAACAACGGTACTATATGCTGCTCCGCTTCCCTGGCCAGTATGCCTTATCTGCCAAAAGCATCGCTTGCCGCCCTGCGGCATTTTTATGAAAACCTGGGCGATAAAATTTTCGGCGGCTATGGCTTTACAGATAGCTTTAATGAAACGCACAACTGGTATGCTGATTCTTACCTGGCGATTAACCAGGGCATCACTATTATAATGATAGAGAATTACCGGACAGGTCTGCTATGGAACTTATTTATGAGTGTGCCAGACATACAAAATGGTTTAAAAAAATTGGGGTTTACCAGTACTTACTTTGAATAAGATCGTAACATCGTTTAGGGGGATTAAAAATAGTAATCCGTGAGCCCATTGGCTATAGGCAAGGGTGGTTTCAAAAGATTTTTTAAACTTTAACCGGTATCACGGTACGTACATTCAATCATAGTATACCGAGACTCTTAACACAGAATTCCTTATTCTTCCATTGAAAAGAATCGGATGTATGCAGGTGCGTCATTCGCCAGGCCAATCGTAAGTTTGTAGCAGGTATTGTAATATGAAAAAAACACACGCTTAAATGGTATAATCGGTAACGGGTCAAATAATGTCCTCCTTTCAGGGTTTAAGCGGGTTGCCATACATTTTGTATAATCATTGCAACAAGCCTGAAGGGTGGAAAGGATTATAAAAGTAAGGACTGGTATGCTGAGAACTCCACAAGGCCTGATATAAAACATAAAAGTCTTCAAAACCGGATGCATTTGCCCCGTAGTCGATGGCTTATCTGGATAAAAATGCCGAACTTGTGGATAGCTTGTTATTTTTTTAAGATTGTTTAAGAGAGCGGGGCTCTTGTGTTAATTGCCGGTACCATGTTCTGTATTGATTTTTACAGGAATGGAAAAATCTGCTGCGAAGACCAGCGCCCGTTTTATGTGTATTATTGTTTGCGATCGTGTGTCTGGTTACAGGCACCAGTGCTTTCAGTATGGGTAACAGGTGTTTAAAAAACGCGTTGATATAAATTTTTAACTCCATTTATAAAATAAATAATCATGACTCATCTTCTCAACATCAATGCTTCGGGTAAAGAAGCACATACTTACGATGCTATTGTTATTGGCAGTGGCATCAGCGGCGGATGGGCGGCCAAAGAGCTTTGCGAAAAGGGACTGAAAACATTGGTGTTGGAACGGGGAAGAGCCGTGAAGCATATTGTGGATTATACAACTGCCAACCTGCCCCGCTGGCAAATGTCGCACCGGGGCTGGATTACAGAAGCGGTGAAAAAAGAAAACCCTTTAATTTCCAGGGCGGCAGGATATGACGAAGCTACTATGCAGTTTTTTGTAAAAGACAATGACCATCCTTATATCCAGGAAAAACCTTTCGACTGGATACGCGGCTACCAGGTAGGCGGCAAATCCTTAACATGGGGGCGTGCCTGCGCCCGCTGGAGCGAATACGATTTTACTGCGCCCGAACGTTATGGTTATGGCATTTCCTTTCCTGTTGGTTACAATGACATCAAAGACTGGTACAGCCATGTAGAAAAATTTATCGGCGTGTGTGGCAATAAAGAAGGTATTGAATCTATGCCGGATGGAGAGTTTCTGCCGGCTTATGAACTCAACTGTGTAGAGCAGCATCTGCAGAAAGTAATAAAAGAAAAGTTTGGCCGCCATTATGTTTCAGGGCGCTGGGCGCATATTACAGAATTAAAAGATATACATAAAGCGCAGGAGCGGATGCAATGCCAGAACCGCAATTTATGTATGCGTGGCTGCCCGTTTGGTGGTTACTTCAGCTCCAACTCCTCTACATTGCCCTGGGCAGAAAAAACCGGTAATCTTACATTACGTTCTCACGCCGTGGTGCACTCCATTATTTACGACGAGCAAAAGCAAAAAGCCTCAGGAGTAAGGGTCATAGACGCGGTAACACATAAGGCGACTGAATATTTTGCAAAAATGATTTTCGTCAATGCCTCTGCTTTAAATACCAACCTCATCCTGTTAAACTCAACATCACATCGTTTCCCGGATGGTTTGGGAAATGACAGTGGTGTACTGGGTAAATATATTTGTTTTCATAATTATCGGGGCAGTATGAACGGATATATTGATGGTTTTGAAGATAAATATTATAAGGTATCCAAGCCGGCAGAATGTATTGTGGCCAATTTCAGAAATGTGAAACAACGGGATGCTGATTTTGTGGGCGGGTATACAATATATTCCGGCGCAGGCCGGGAAATGTTTAATGAGTACGGCCTTGATGTAACCATCGGCAAAGAGTATAAAGAAGCTATGAGCGAACCGGGCCGCTGGAGCGCATACATGTACATGCAGGGCGAAACCATTGCCAAAGCATCCAACCACGTGCGGTTGAGTAAAGATAAAAAAGATGAATGGGGTATTCCTTTATTAATTACTTCGGTAGACTACGATGACAATGATGATAAAATGGTGGCAGACTTCCTGGAGCAGGGCGAGTTGATGCTAAGCGCTGCCGGTGTAAAAGATATCCAGGTAAGAGACAGCAAACAGGCACCTGGATTGGATATTCATGAAATGGGTGGCGTTCGTATGGGCAACGACCCTAAAACCTCCATGCTCAACAGGTATAACCAACTGCATCATTGCAGCAATGTATTGGTAACCGATGGTGCCTGCATGACCAGCACGGGTAACCAAAGCCCCTCCATTTTGTATATGGCATTTACAGCAAGAGCTGCAGACTATGCCGTACAGCAACTGAAGAAAGGAAACCTGTAGCAGCGCCCCTGTTTATGCAGCAAAGCTGAAAGCGCAATAGGAATACCATAAATGAACGGTTCAAAACAGTCCTTTCGGCACGCTTCGCAGGTAAAGCTGAAACGAGCGACTTAGTTAGCATCAGTATTGATATATAAAGTAAATCATATTAAAAATGGAGAATGGGTACCATCAGGTATGGTTGCATTGGTTGCTTTACTATCATGCTGATAAATTATGTTAAGCATTATCTTTTCATTTTTAAAAATAAATAATCGTGCAACGAAGTTTGAAAAAAGGGATCCTTTGGCTGTGTAGCACACTTTTCACAGTGGGTATTTCGGCGCAGTTATCTCCCGAACAAAGAGCAGAAGCATTGCTGAAAAAAATGACCTTGCAGGAAAAGGTGGGCCAGTTAAATCAATACTCCGGCGACTGGTCATATACCGGGCCTATCACTAAAGACGATGATAAGGTGAAGCAGATACAGCAGGGCATGTTAGGCGCTATGCTGAACATCACAGGTATTGAGCATACGGTTGAATTACAGAAGGAAGCTTTAAAAAGCCGCCTGAAAATTCCTTTACTATTTGGCCAGGATGTAATCCACGGCTATCGCACTACTTTTCCTGTTCCATTAGCCGAAGCAGCCAGCTGGGACATAGAGGCTATTTACCAGTCTGCCAGGATTGCTGCCAAAGAAGCCGCCGCCGATGGCGTGCACTGGACATTTGCGCCAATGGTAGATATCAGCCGCGACCCCCGTTGGGGCCGGGTAATGGAAGGTGCCGGTGAAGATCCTTTTCTGGGAAGTGCTATTGCAGCAGCCCGCGTAAAAGGGTTCCAGGGTAATGGTCCCGGCAGTACAGATGCTGTAATGGCCTGTGCCAAGCATTTTGCAGCTTACGGCGCTGCTGTAGGGGGTAGAGATTATAATTCAGTAGATATGAGCAGGCGGCAATTATGGGAAGTATACCTCCCGCCCTTTAAAGCTGCAGCCGAAGCAGGCGTAGCTACCTTTATGAATGCTTTTAATGATATCAGCGGCATACCTGCCACCGGCAACGCGTATCTTCAAAGAGATATTCTTAAGAAACAATGGGGCTTCAAAGGTTTTGTAGTAAGTGACTGGGGCTCCATTGGAGAAATGATACAGCATGGTTTTGCAAAAGATAATAAGGAGGCTGCCTGCAAAGCCATTATCGCCGGCAGCGATATGGATATGGAAAGCCGTAGTTATAAAGATTACCTGGGGAAGTTGGTAGAGGAAAAAAAAGTGCCGCAAGCTTTGATAGATGATGCAGTGAGAAGAATTTTAATAATGAAATTTAAAATGGGGCTGTTTGATGACCCGTTTAAGTTTTCCAACCCTGCCCGCAGCAAAGAAAATTTCGATAATCCTGAACATGCTGCTATCGCAAGAGATGTAGCCAGGAAAAGTATTGTATTATTAAAGAATGAGCAGCAACTATTGCCTTTAAGCAAGGCCACAAAAACCATTGCCTTTATCGGCCCTTTTGTAAAAGCCGTAAAAGATAACCTCGGTTTCTGGAGTTTGGAATGGCCGGATGACAGCAGCAGGATTGTAACACAGTGGGATGGTGTAAAAAATAAACTTAGTACAGGCAGCCGTTTATTATATGCAAAGGGGTGCAATATCAACGATGCAGACACCAGTATGTTTGCCGGGGCTGTAGCTACGGCAGTGCAGGCAGACATAGTAATCCTAAGCGTGGGCGAAGCAAGGGATATGAGCGGGGAGGCCAAAAGCCGCAGCAGCATTGGCTTGCCGGGCGTACAGGAAAAATTAATTCAGGCTGTTTACGCCACGGGCAAACCAGTAATAGTGCTGATGAATGCGGGTCGCCCGCTTATTTTTAACTGGACGGCCGATCATGTTCCCGCTATTGTGTACACCTGGTGGTTGGGCACGCAGGCCGGCAATGCCATTGCAGATGTATTGTTCGGCGATTATAATCCGGCAGGCAAACTACCTATGAGCTTTCCTTTATCCGAAGGGCAGATTCCTATTTATTATAATCATTACAATACCGGCCGTCCTGCCCATGGAGATAGCGACAGGTTTTACCGTTCTTCTTACATCGATCTTTCTTTATATCCCAGGTACTGCTTTGGTTATGGATTGAGCTATACCCAGTTTAAATATCATGATATGAAGCTAAGCCACAGCAGTGCAAAAGGCGACCAGATAGTGAAAGCAACCATATCCGTTACCAATACAGGTAATTATGATGGAGAAGAAGTGGTACAGCTATACATCCGGGATTTAGTGGGTAAAGTGGTGCGCCCGGTAAAAGAACTAAAAGGCTTTAAAAAATTAATGATCAGGAAAGGTGAAACAAAAGAGGTGAGCTTTGATATTACAACCGAGTTGCTGAAGTTTTATGACGATGATTTAAACTATGATTGGGAAGCTGGTGACTTCGAGGTAATGATAGGTGCACACTCGGGCAATGTAAGTACTAAAAAAATAACCTGGAACAAGTAAAGTAGCGGAGATAACACTCTTAAAAATGCCTTCCGGTTTAAACGGGGTCGGATTTTTTTTCTTAGCATTGCAAAGGCGCGCAATATGATTATTTATTTGTCACCGCATCCGGAGTAAAAAAGTGTTGCGCCCCATATACTTCTAATGATTCAAATGTTCAAAATGAAATACCTTAAAAGATGGCTCGTTATTAAAGCGCTAATAGTCACTTCGTTAGCGAATAGTTATGGCCAGCAATCGACCTATTGTAATCCCATTAATATTGATTATGGGTATACCCCTATACCCAACTTCAGCACCTGGGGCAGGCACCGGGCAACAGCCGATCCTGTAATTGTAAACTACAAAGGTGATTATTACCTGTTCAGCACCAACCAATGGGGTTACTGGTGGAGCAGCGATATGCTCAACTGGAAGTTTATTTCAAAAAAATTTTTACGTCCCTGGAATGCGGGTGTGTATGATGAGTTGTGCGCCCCTGCTGTTGGTATCATTGGCGATACCATGCTCGTATTTGGCTCTACCTACAGCCGTAATTTCACCATATGGATGAGCACCAATCCTAAAGCTAATGAGTGGAAGCCGCTGGTAGATTCTTTTGACATCGGCGGCTGGGATCCCTCTTTCTTTACAGATGATGACGGCCGGTTGTATATGTATAACGGCAGCAGCAATAAATTTCCGATGTATGGCGTAGAGCTGGACAGAACAACCATGCAACCCCAGGGTGCAAGAAAAGAAATGTACCTGCTGGAGCCCTGGCGCTTCGGCTGGCAGCGTTTTGGTGAGCATATGGATAATACTTTTTTAGATCCTTTCATTGAGGGCAGCCATATGACAAAATACAAGGATAAATACTACCTGCAGTACGGTGCGCCAGGCACAGAGTTTAGCGGCTATGCAGATGGATTGTTAATGGGGTCAGGTCCTTTAGGCCCCTTTGAGGCACAGTCCGACCCGTTAAGCATTAAGTTGGGGGGCTTTGTGAGAGGTGCCGGCCATGGTGCTACCTTTACCGACAACTATAACAGGTACTGGCATGTTTCCACTACGGTTATTTCTGTAAAAAATACGTTTGAAAGAAGACTGGGTATCTGGCCTACAGGCTTTGATGCCGATGGCACTATGTGGTGCAACACTACCTTTGGAGATTACCCTCATTATATTCCTTCACCGGCTATAGAAGATGGTTATGGTAAAGAAGGACTATCTCCCTACTTTACCGGTTGGATGTTACTCAATTATAACAAGCCAGTGCAGGTTTCTTCCACTTTGGGAGGATATGTACCTAATAATGCGGTGGATGAGCTGATGAAAACTTACTGGAGCGCCATAACGGGAAATAAAGGAGAATGGATCCAAACCGACCTCGGCAATATTTCAACCGTAAATGCCATACAAATTAATTATGCAGACCAGGATGTTGATTCAAACCGATTGGGAAAATTTACAGACCAGTATCACCAGTATAAGCTGTATGCATCAGTCGACGGAAAGAAATGGAAGATACTGGTTGACAAAAGCAATAATAAAGCAGATGTTCCACATGAATATGTACAGCTGGACAAGCCGGTACAGGCAAGGTTTATTAAACTTGAAAATATACACATGCCTACGGGAAAGTTTGCTATTAGTGGTTTGCGGGTGTTCGGCAATGGAAACGGGGCAAAGCCGGAAGCTGTAAAAGATTTTATAGTGCTTAGAACAGAAAAAGATAAGCGTAGCGCCTTTATAAAATGGCGCCCGGTAGATAATGCTTTTGCCTACCATATTTTTTATGGTACCCATCCGGACAAACTGTATACCAGTATAATGGTGCACAGTAATAATGAATACTGGATGAAAGCTATGGATGCATTAAAACCTTATTATTATTGCATACAGGCCATTAATGAAAACGGGGTGAGTGAGAGAAGTGAAGTGATTAAAGTGGAATGAATAGTGTCGCCCGGAGGCGACAACATAGCTTATACGAGGCGAAGACGCCTCGTATAGCATTACGAAATGCTGTGTGAAGTGTCTTCGCTTCACACGATTATGCTATCGCCTCCGGGCGATTCTAAAAAGAGAAACACTATGAGTTATGAATTTGCAGATGGCTACAAGATAAGGGACCAGGAAGGATTATATTTTATGACCTTTACGGTTGTTGGCTGGATAGATCTTTTTAGCAGGCAATTGTACCGCGATATTTTTATAAAGAATATGGCACATTGCAGGATGAATAAACAGTTGCTGGTGGGTGCTTATGTAATTATGAGTAATCATGTACACGTTATCTGGCAATCTAAAGTAGGATGCCTTAGCGATACTTTAAGAGATTTTAAATCATTCTGCACCAAAAGTTTTATTGAAGCAATATCTTCGGGCACAGAAAGCAGGAAGGACTGGTTGCTTTATATGTTCAGGTATCATGCAAAAGAAACAAATCAGAATAAAGAATTTAAAATTTGGACAAATGATAATCACCCGGAGGAAATAACAGGTGAAAGTTTTTTGAGAACAAAATTGAATTATATTCACGAAAATCCTGTAAGGGCAGGGTTAGTTACGAGGCCGGAAGATTATATTTATAGCAGCGCATCGAATTATATTACAGGGAAAGGTGTGATGGAGGTAGATTATTTGTTATGATGTGTCGCCTGGAGGCGACAACGTGCTTTATGCGAGGCGAAACTGCCTGACGGCAGTCAGGGACGCCTCGCATAGCGGGTTGCTGTGTGAAGCGTCCTCGCCTCACACTAATATACCGTCGCCTCCGGGCGACCCTAAAAAAGTTTAAAATGATATTTATGAAAAAAATAAAATGGTTAGTAGTTGTAGCATTCCTCTTTTTTGCCGGTACTGTTAAGGCCCAGGCACCCTTCCCTTTCTGGAACGATATACAAAAGTTTAAGCAGCAGGATAGTGCTGTTTTTCCTGCTTCCAATCAGATTTTATTCATTGGCAGCTCTTCTTTTACCTTATGGAAAGATGTGCAGGATTATTTCCCGGGATATAAAATTCTGAACAGGGCGTTTGGCGGCTCTACATTACTGGATCTTATCCGCTATCGTTATGATGTGATATTCCCTTATGCGCCGAAGCAGATTGTAATGTATTGCGGAGAGAACGATTTTGCTTCCGCCGATCAGCCTTCTGTTGAAACGGTACTGGGAAGATTCCGCACCCTGTATAAATATATAAGAGATAAGTATCCTTCCACCCTGTTTGTTTATGTATCCATGAAGCCCAGTCCCAGCCGGAAACAGTTACAGTTTAAGTACAGGGAAGCGAATGAATCGATCAAGCAGTTTTTGCTGAAAGATAAAAAGGCAAAATTTGTGGATGTTTATTCTTTAATGCTGAATGAGGATGGCAGTATCATGAGCGATATTTTTTTGGGCGATAACCTGCACATGAATGCCAAAGGGTATACGATCTGGAAAAAAGCAATGCGACCTTATTTAAGAAGTAAATAATTATCAGGGGCATAATCTTTTTTTGTTGCACTTTGTGTTACTTTGGGCTTTCCTCCAGGGGATTGCGGGGCGGGTATTAAAATAGAGAGCTCTTTGTGTGTACCGCTGTCATGCCTGTTAACCAACAGTCAAACCGGTAAAGAGGGCTATACCGCTACCGTTTTTTAAAAATTAAAAATTGCTTTGTATGATAAAAAATGTATGGGTTTCTTTTGCGTTTGTTATTTTATGGGTAATGGCTTCCTATGCGCAGCATAATGATGCAGCCATGAATAGTTTCATCACATCGCTGATGAGCAAAATGACAGTTGAGGAAAAAATTGGCCAGTTAAATTTGCCAAGTGCCGGTGAATTCACTACAGGAACTGCCACAAATTCTGATATTGGCCAGAATGTAAAGAAGGGCTTTGTAGGAGGGCTGTTCAATATCAAGGGCGTAGAAAAAATAAAAGCCATTCAAAAGGTAGCGGTAGAGCAAAGCCGTATGAAAATTCCCATGTTGTTTGGTATGGATGTGATCCACGGTTATGAAACTACTTTCCCGATCCCCCTGGGCTTATCCTGTACCTGGGATATGAAGGCGGTCGAGCAATCGGCGCGTATTGCAGCAATTGAAGCCAGTGCCGATGGGATCGGCTGGACATTTAGCCCTATGGTTGATATATCGCGTGACCCGCGATGGGGACGTGTTTCGGAAGGCAATGGCGAAGACCCCTACCTGGGCTCGCTGATAGCCAAAGCAATGGTAAAAGGCTACCAGGGAGATTTGAAGGCCCGCAATAACATATTGGCCTGTGTAAAGCATTATGCTTTATACGGGGCGTCTGAAGCTGGTCGTGATTACAATACTGTAGACATGAGCCATATCAGAATGTATAATGAATATTTTCCTCCCTACAAGGCTGCAGTTGACGCGGGTGTAGGTAGTGTAATGGCCTCATTTAATGAAGTGGATGGTATTCCTGCTACCGGTAATAAATGGTTGCTTACAGATGTGCTGCGGAAACAATGGGGCTTTAAAGGTTTTGTGGTTACTGACTATACAGGAATTAACGAAATGATCGATCATGGCATGGGCGATCTGCAAGCCGTATCCGCCCTGGCTTTAAAGGCGGGGATAGATATGGATATGGTAGGGGAGGGCTTTTTAAAAACGCTTAAAAAGTCTTTACAGGAAAAAAAGATAACAATGGCTGAGATTGATGCAGCCTGCCGCAGGATGCTGGAAGCAAAATATAAGCTGGGATTGTTTAAAGATCCTTATAAATATTGTGATGAGAACCGCGCGAAAACAGAGATTTTTACAGATGCTAACCGGAAAGTAGCCCGCCAGATTGCCGCACAAAGTTTTGTGCTGTTAAAAAATGAAGAGGGGGTGCTGCCGCTAAAAAAATCTGGAAAGATCGCATTAATAGGTCCTTTGGCTGATGCAGCCAATAACATGGCTGGCACCTGGAGCGTAGCTACAAAGCAGGAAAGGTCGGTGTCCGTACTGGCCGGGTTAAAGCAGGTTTTGGGTGCCAATGCAGAAGTATTGTATGCGAAAGGCAGCAATCTTACCGCCGATGCAGCATTGGAAGAAAGGGCCACTATGTTTGGTAAAGGGCTGAACCGCGATGCGCGTAGCGAAGAAGCATTGGAAAAAGAAGCGCTGGATATTGCTGCGAAAGCCGATGTTATTGTAGCGGCAATGGGCGAGGCGGCAGAATTTAGCGGAGAGGCCAGCAGTCGTACCGATCTGAACATTCCCGAAACACAGCAAAAGCTGTTAAAGCAACTACTGGCAACAGGTAAGCCGGTAGTGCTGGTACTGTTCACCGGCCGCCCGCTTACACTTACGTGGGAAGATAAAAATATACCGGCTATATTGAATGTGTGGTTTGGAGGTAGTGAGGCCGGAACTGCTATTGCGGATGTATTGCTGGGTGATGTCAATCCCTCAGGCAAGCTTACCATGAGCTTTCCTCAGAATGTTGGGCAAATTCCCCTTTATTATGCCCATAAAAATACGGGCCGCCCGTTAGAAGAGGGAAAATGGTTCCAGAAATTCCGCAGCAATTATATTGATGTAAACAATGACCCGTTGTACCCGTTTGGTTATGGGCTCAGCTATACTACGTTCCATTATGGAGATCTGAAGTTGAACAGTACTTCTTTAAAAGGCAATCAAACATTAAAAGTAAGTATTGAGCTAACCAACGCTGGCAAATACGATGGACAGGAAGTGGTTCAGCTTTATATCAGGGATATGGTGGGCAGTGTAACGAGGCCTGTAAAAGAACTGAAAGGTTTTCAGAAAGTGATGTTGAAAGCAGGCGAAACGAAAACAGTTACTTTCAATATTACCCCGAATGATTTAAAGTTTTATAACAGCAATTTAAAATACGATTGGGAACCGGGCGCATTTGAAATTATGATCGGCAGTAACTCACGGGATGTGAAAGCAGGAAAAATAGAGTGGGTGAAGTAGCAGCCAATATGCCGGTGAGTTAATGACTGATTGTACATCGTATATCAGCTACACACCCAATTTTTAGCCCAAGGCCGGTTCTGCTTACGCCCAGTTTACATCTCCAGATGAAGCTTCGGCTGGTGGTTGTTGAATAATGTTATAATAAAATATATAAAGGCTAAAATCAAAAGATACAAAACTAAAAGCTCATACGGATCAGACTTTTAAAAGGGTCCTGAGGCTGAGGGGAAGTACATTCATCTCCATCGCCCGAGGATTTGTTAACAGTTCGACAGTCTGTTAATGGCAAGTATAATGTATTGTAAATGAGATTGTTAATTGTCTTTATTTCGACCGTAGAGAGAAATCTCCTCAGATTTATGAGATTCCTCTTTCCCGCTCAAGCGGGATCCGATCGGAATGACGATACTTATTTGTCTTATTAAAGAACTTAATTTCCCTGTTATTTGTGCCTCACTACGACATTGCTTATTGAGCAGGTTTTAATGTCTAAAAGCACGTTCAAACCGTTGTTTGATGGGCGGCCCGAATCGGTAAACATAGGAGTATTCCGGTTCAATGCCCCGCAGGCATTGAACGTGAAGGGGTATAAGCCCCGGAAAATTATTTAACCATTAAGGCCATTGATGATCGATTCATAACCGGGATATTTATAATGGCCGGGCTGCCGGCTTAAAAATTTTCAAGTATTTCCGCGGCATGCTGTTTACTTTTAGGCTTTAAGAATATCTTTTTAATGATTCCTTCCTCATCAATTAAAAAAGTAGTACGGTGCACGCCCATGTATTTATAGCCAAACATTTGTTTTTGCCCCCAAACGCCATAATCGGCTAATATTTTATGGTCGGTATCAGCAATCAGGGGAAAAGGCAATGAATGTATTTCTTCAAATTTTTTATGTTTGACCACATTGTCCGGGCTCACCCCAATTACATGAATGCCATGCTGTTGCAGCGATGAAAAATGATCTCTCAGGTTACAGGCCTGCACAGTACAGGTAGGCGTCAGATCCTGCGGGTAAAAATACAAGGCTACTTTTTTGCCTTTAAATTGGGATAATGATACTGTACTCCCGTTTTGGTCCGTTCCCGTGAAAGAAGGGGCTTTTTGTCCTTCGGTAAGATGTGTTGCCATTAATTTATTGCTGAGTTATAATTCTGATTGGATACTTACTTCTTTTTTGTGGTGGTTGTTTTCTTTGTGGATGCGTCTTTTGCACCAGGCTTCTTATCAGTCGCTTTTTTAGTAGCTGGTGTTGATTTTATTGGGGTGGCCTTTTTACCAGAGGTAGTCTCTTTTTTAGCGGTTACAGTTTTTTTACCAGTTGAATTTGCAGCAGCTTTTGAAGCGGTTTTACTACCTGTTTTTGTGCTTGTTTTTGTATCAGTCTTTTTGATAACCGTCGTTTTTGTTGTGGTCTTAGGCGGTATGGTGGTTTTTCTTACAGCCGGTTTTTCATCCTTCTCAACCAAAGATGCAGCGGCAGGAGTTGTTGCCGGAGGCGGATTAATGCCTCTTACAAACTGCCAGCTTTTGCGGGTTATATTTCCGGCTATATCCGTTACGGTTACAGTTAATGTATGCTGCCCCGGCGTTACCCTGTTATCAAAATTATATACCCAGGTACGCCCTTTATCATTGGTAAAACGCAGCCACTCCCCATCCAGTTCTGCCCTGAAATCGGCTATGCCGTAATTATCTGTGGGTGTAAAAGTGATCCGTGCTGCTTTATTGAGGTTGACGATTTCCCCGGCGCCCAATGAGTTAATAGTTGGTGGCGCATTATCGATAAAAGCTTCAAAGATGCCAAAATCCCTGAACTGCGCTGTAAGCCATTCGCCATTCCAGGTGGCTTTTTTTATTGTGCTTGTTCTGCCGGTTCGTTTAATAACAATACGATTACGGTTCTCAGGGCTGATATATTTATCAGGCTTTATTTTTACCTCGTAATTACTATGCACGGGAATATAGGTCTCACCCAGCTTATGCCTTGCCGAAACACTGTTTAAAGACACCGAAGGCGTACTTGTATAACCGGTATTCATTTTATCATATAAGGCATTTAATGGCATATTGGCCTCAAAAGCAGTTCTGATCAGCCTGTTGGTTCTGCCAGGCAGCCATTCATAGGCTTTTGCAGCAGGAGGCGCAGCCCCGTTATTCTTAACATTAAAATTGATGGTTGATATATTTCCGTTGGCATCTGCCACCTCTATTTTTATATTATGCATTAATGTATCTGCAAGGCTGATGATACTGTTTTCCCCGAGATCATAATATACACCGCTTAAATCGCCCGGCAATTTAGAGGTATGCTGCATCCAGCTGCCTCCAGAGCTGATCATTTTATAATCTACCTGGCAGTTCATGTAGCGGCTGTCCGCATAATCGATACTGTCAATATAAAAGCTGCTGATCTCCCTGTTGTCAAGAAAAAGCCTGGCGCTGTAAATACCGTCCTGGTTGCCGGTTCCATTTCGGGTATCATAGGCCTGGATCGAAAAACTCAGCTTGTTAAGGCTGGTATGAATGGTTCCACCGGCTACTGAATATGTTGCCCCGGTTTTTGATAATTTAAAAAGGGAAGGCGACTGGTCGTATACGGCATTATTCCTGTCGTACATAGCAATTTTTATAATTGTAGGCGGAATATTATCCATTATGGGAGTACCAAATAAAGTAGGATTGAGCCGTCTTCCGGATTTTGTATCTATAATTTCCCAATGCACATGCGGACCGCCGGAACCACCGGTAGTACCGCTAAAAGAAATAAAATCACCCTTTTTTACCGGGAACTTACCTGGAGGAATGGACAAATGTGTTTCCCATGACTCGTTATTATATTGCTGTTGGGTAACATATTGCTCCAGGTCGCTTCTGAAATCATTTAAATGCCCGTATAAAGTAGATAGCCCGTTAGGATGGTTGATGATGATCCATCTGCCCCAACTTAACGGCTCAATTCCCACAAAAGCAATATAACCATCTGCAGCTGCATATACATTTTGATTCACCACCTGGTTGGTACGAACATCTAACCCCATGTGCCAGTGATTGGGGCGCAGCTCGCCCATATTGGCAACAATATCCGGATTGAGGTTAGTAACCCATCTGAAATAGTTCTGCGGATATACCGGTTTTTTATACAATTGGCTAAAAGATACAAACCCGGTCAATAATAATGCTAAGGATATTAAAATCTTCTTCGACATGCGCCAAAAATAGGTAATTGAAAATTGATAGGAAAGGCGAAGAACCAATAAGCTGAGAGCTGAAGGTTGAAAGCGCCTGATTATCACAGCCGGGTAGAACTCCGCATATACATAACTGTCCCTGGTGGCATACTTTTTCTGCTCCCTTTTCCTTTTTTGCGGTTATTTACTAGCATTGCAGGTGGCCATCAGTGGCCTGTGAAAAATGTGCCTCTTTCGTACCCGCCGCGGTTCCTTCTATGCCTGCTAAAACTGCTGCCACATACCCGAATGATGAAAAGTACGACGCAATTGCGATGACAATAGCACCTGCGATGATAAAATAAAAAAAATCCTTCTCCCTTTTCCTCTCAATCGCTTACTTTTGCGCAATTTGTTTTTTTTATACAGAAAGAAAAGGTAAAATGCCCAAAGATACTTCCATCCAATCAGTACTGATTATAGGCTCCGGCCCCATTATTATAGGACAAGCATGTGAATTTGACTATTCCGGCACCCAGGCTGCCCGCAGCTTACGCGAAGAAGGAATTAAAGTGATACTGATCAACAGTAATCCTGCCACCATTATGACAGATCCCATGATGGCAGATAAAGTGTACCTGCTGCCGCTTACAGTAGAAAGCATTGAGCAGATCCTGCAGGAAAATGAAATTGATGCGGTGCTGCCTACCATGGGCGGGCAAACGGCCCTGAACCTGGCCAAAGAAGCAGAAGAAATGGGTCTTTGGCAGCAGTATAATGTACGCCTGATAGGCGTAGATATAAAAGCCATTGATAAAGCAGAAGACCGCGAAAAATTCCGCCAGTGGATGATTGCGCTGGGTGTTCCTGTAGCTACCGCTAAAACGGCTAACTCTTTCCTCGAAGGTAAAGAGTACGCCCAGGAAATCGGGTTCCCGCTTGTGATACGCCCTTCTTTTACCCTGGGGGGTACCGGTGGCGGTTTTGTGCACGATAAAGATGAACTGGACGAAGCCCTGAACCGCGGTTTGCAGGCTTCACCGATCCATGAAGTACTGGTAGAACAGGCCGTTTTAGGCTGGAAAGAGTTTGAGCTGGAGCTTTTACGCGATAATGCAGATAACGTTTGCATTATCTGTACCGTAGAAAATTTCGACCCGATGGGCGTGCACACCGGCGACTCCATTACTGTAGCCCCGGCAATGACGCTAAGCGACACCGGCATGCAGCTGATGCGTAATACCGCTATCAGAATGATGCGCGACCTGGGTAATTTTGCCGGTGGCTGTAACGTACAGTTTTCTATGAACCCGGCTACAGAAGAAATTATTGCTATCGAGATCAACCCGCGTGTGAGCCGTTCCTCTGCCCTGGCTTCTAAAGCTACGGGATATCCTATTGCTAAAATTGCTGCAAAGCTGGCTATCGGTTATAACCTGGATGAGCTGGAAAACCAGATCACTAAAACCACATCTGCCTACTTTGAGCCGGCCCTGGACTATGTAATTGTAAAAATCCCCCGGTGGAACTTTGATAAATTTAAAGGGGCCAACGACACACTGGGTCTGCAAATGAAAAGCGTAGGTGAGGTAATGGCTATTGGCCGCAGCTTTAACGAAGCAGTGCAAAAAGCCTGTCAGAGTTTAGAGAATAATGCTATTGGGTTAGGTTATTATGGTAAAAGCCTGATGCGCGCAGAGGAATTGCAGGAATATATCAAAACACCGAAATGGGACCGTATTTTCAGGATCAAAGATGCTTTAATGGCCGGTATTTCTGTAAGCACTATCTCCAAAGCCACCAACGGCATTGACAGATGGTTCCTTTCAGAAATACAAAAATTATGCGTGATAGAAAAGAAGCTGAGCGGCTTAGGTATTGATGCTTTAACGGCAGATATGCTTCGCGAAGCTAAAGTAAACGGCTTTAGCGATGCCCAGATAGCTATATTAACAGGAGCCGAAGAAGATGAAATATATGCGAAACGAAAAGCATTGGGCATTAACCGGGTTTATAAAATGGTAGATACCTGCAGCGCTGAGTTTGAAGCAAAAACACCTTATTTCTACAGCACTTTCGATAGCCCGAGCATTTCTTTTGGCGCCGATGGGCTTACCCATAATGAATCTGCAGTTTCCGAAAAGAAAAAAATAATTGTTCTGGGCAGCGGCCCTAACCGCATCGGGCAGGGTATTGAATTTGATTACTGTTGTGTGCACGGCTTGCTGGCTATTAAAGAGGCTGGCTATGAAGCCATTATGATGAACTGTAACCCTGAAACGGTGAGCACAGACTTCGACATGGCCGACAAGCTTTACTTTGAGCCGGTTTACTGGGAGCATGTACGGGAACTGATCGAATATGAAAAACCTGCAGGCGTTATTGTGCAACTGGGCGGTCAAACCGCACTGAAGCTGGCCGAAAAGATCAAGGATATGGGTGTAGAGATCATTGGCACGTCTTTCGACAACATGGACATTGCCGAAGATCGCGGGCGATTCAGCGATATGCTGAAAGAATTGAAAATTCCTTACCCTGATTACGGCACTGCATGGGATGTGGATGAAGCCATAGAAGTAGCCAACCGTGTAGGTTACCCGGTACTGGTTCGTCCTTCTTATGTATTGGGCGGGCAAAGAATGCGTATTGTAATTAATGATGATGAAGTAGAAAAAGCGGTAGTGAGCCTGCTGAAGCATATTCCCGGTAACAAGATTTTGATCGACCATTTCCTCGACCGGTGCCAGGAGGCGGAAGTGGACGCTATTTTCGATGGTGAGAACTTCCATGTAATGGGTGTGATGGAGCATATTGAACCGGCCGGTATCCATAGCGGGGACAGTCATGCGATGCTGCCTGCTTTTAACCTCTCTCCTATGGAAGTAACAACGATGGAACATTATGCAGAAAAAATTGCAAGGGCCTTAAATATTAAGGGATTGATCAATATACAGTTTGCTATAAAAGATGGGACCGTATATGTGATTGAGGCAAATCCGCGGGCATCGCGCACCACCCCGTTTATTGCCAAAGCGTACCAGATTCCTTACCTTAATATTGCTACTAAAATAATGCTGGGCGCTAATAAACTTACCGATTTTACATTTGAGAAAAAGCTCAACGGGTTTGCTATCAAAGAGCCGGTGTTTAGCTTTAATAAATTCCCGGGCGTGAACAAAGAGTTAGGACCTGAGATGAAAAGTACCGGTGAAGCGATCCGCTTTATTAAAGACCTGAAAGATCCTTATTTCCGGCAGCTGTATAAAGACAGGAGCATGTTTTTGAGTAAATAACAAAGAGCTTTTAGAAAAAGACAGCAAACACCTGTTTGCTTTATCATAAACTGAAAAATTTAATAAGCAAAGTCTTTTAATACACAGCCCGTCTCCGTAGTTCCTACAAGCCGTATCTTCGCTCTATGAACTTTTTGACAGAACAGGTGGTGCTTGTAAATGAGCAGGACCATGCTACCGGCACTATGGAAAAAATAGAAGCCCATGAAAAGGGTTTATTACACAGGGCTTTTTCGGTGCTGTTGTTTAACGATAAAAATGAATTATTGTTACAGCAACGTGCATGGGATAAGTACCATTGTGGCGGTTTATGGACCAACACCTGCTGCAGCCACCCGTACCCCGGTGAGGCTGTTCTGACAGCTGCAAAAAGGAGATTGAAGGAAGAAATGGGCATTGACTGTGGCCTGAAAAAAATGTTCGATTTTATTTACAAAGCTGAGTTTGATAACGGCCTTACTGAACACGAGCTGGACCACGTATTTTTTGGTCGCTTTTCAGGTACTCCTGTTGTTAACCCCGCAGAAGTAGCCGGCTGGCAGTATATTGCTTTCGATGATCTGAAAAAAGAAATGGCGCATAACCCCTCAATTTATACGCCGTGGTTTGCGGTGATCGTTGAGAAAATGGAAAAAGAAGCATTCCTTCAGCCACCACCTGAACTGCTGTTTTGATGGCGGCCGGTATTGCTGTACACAAAATTCCGCAGAGCTATACAGGTAAGTTTTCCGCAAAGCAAAACCAGGCAGGTTTTTAATTGTTATCATTTTATATTAATATTGTAACTTTCAATGGCCTTCCTGAGTCCTGCCATATCATCTCTTGCCCGTATGCGCCAATGGCGTATTGAAGCATGGCGCAGTCATCCTGTTGATTCGCAGAGAGAGGTGATACAAAACCTGGTAGCTTCGGCACAGTACACAGAGTTTGGCCGTAAGCACAGCTTCAGCAGCATTTATAATATCCGCGATTTTAAAAAAGCAGTTCCTGTTTGCGAATACAACGATCTTAAGCCTTATATAGAAAGGATGATGGCCGGCGAGCAGAATTTATTATGGAACAGCCCGGTATACTGGTTTGCGAAAAGCAGCGGCACCACCAGCGATAAAAGCAAGTTTATCCCTATCAGCGAGGAAACCCTGGAAGAGTGCCATTATAAAGCAGCAAAAGATGTGCTTACCATGTATTATTCCTTCAATCCCGACAGTGCCATGCTTACCGGCAAAGGCCTGGTGCTGGGAGGAAGCCATACAATTAACCCCGTCAATAATGAAGCGCAGTACGGCGACCTGAGCGCAGTACTTTTACAGAACAGTCCTTTTTGGGGGCATTGGCTGCGCACACCCGACCTGGATATAGCACTGATGGACAACTGGGAGGATAAGCTGGAGAAAATGGCGCTGCAAACCGTTAATGAAAATGTAACGTCTATCAGCGGGGTACCTACCTGGACGCTTATTTTGTTTAAGCGCCTCCTGGAAATGACAGGCAAAAGCACTATTGCTGAAGTTTGGCCCGACCTTGAATTATACATGCACGGCGGCGTATCTTTTACACCTTACCGGGAACAGTTCAAAAGCATTATTGGCAAGCCCATCCACTACCTGGAAACCTATAATGCCAGCGAGGGTTTTTTTGCAGCGAATGAAATGCCCGGGGATAATGGTATGTTGCTGTTTACGGATCATGGCATCTTCCTGGAATTTATGCCGGTAAGCGAGCACGGAAAAGAAAATCCCCAAACCATCGGGCTGAAAGATGTAGAGCTTAATACCAACTATGCCCTGGTAATCAGTACTAATGGCGGATTGTGGAGATATTTGCTGGGAGATACCATTAAATTTGTTTCTAAAGATCCTTATAGAATTATTGTAAGCGGGAGGATCAAGCACTATATCAATGCCTTTGGTGAAGAAGTGATCGTGGATAACAGCGACCAGGCAGTAAGTATGGCCTGCCGGAAAACCGGGGCCATTGTAAATGATTATACCGCAGCTCCGGTTTATTTTTCTGACAGCAGCAACGGCGCCCATGAATGGCTCATAGAATTTGAAAAGGAACCGGGTAACTTTGAGGCCTTTGTTACTGAACTGGACATGGCCTTACAAAATATTAACAGCGATTACGAGGCCAAGCGCTATAAAAACATTGCTTTAAGCCCGCCACAGGTACATAACCTCCCCAGGGGCAGCTTTAATAAATGGCTCCAGCAAAAGGGAAAGCTTGGCGGACAGCATAAAATACCACGGCTTTGCAATGAAAGAAAGTACCTGGAAGAAATATTGCAAATCAATCTGCCAGCCCATCCGCTTAACGAAGACTGAAGCAACTTTTTCATTTTAACATATACACATAGCGCTATTATCAAAATAGCGCGTTACTTTTGCGCCATCATGGAAATGATCATACGTACAAAAAACCTGGTTAAACGCTACGGGCAGCGTACCGTGGTGAATAATGTGTCCTTTGAAGTGCACCAGGGAGAAATTGTAGGATTGCTGGGGCCTAACGGGGCAGGAAAAACCACTTCTTTTTACCAGGTGGTAGGCCTTATCAAGCCCGATGAGGGGGATGTGTTTTTAAATGATGAGAATATTACAAAGTTGCCTATGTATAAACGCGCGCAGATGGGTATTGGCTATCTGCCGCAGGAAGCTTCAGTGTTCAGAAAGCTAAGCGTGGAGGATAATATTTCGGCGGTGCTGGAAATGACGAAACTGAGCAAAACTGAACAGAAAGAAAAGCTGGAATCACTGATCGCTGAGTTCAGGCTGGGGCATGTACGTAAAAGCAATGGCGACGTATTAAGCGGCGGAGAACGCCGCAGAACTGAAATAGCGCGCGCACTGGCGGTAAATCCTAAATTCATTTTGCTGGACGAGCCTTTCGCCGGTATTGACCCTATTGCAGTGGAAGATATCCAGAGCATTGTAGCCAGACTTAAGTTTAAAAATATCGGTATATTGATTACCGACCATAATGTAAACGAAACCCTCTCTATCTGCGACAGGGCTTATTTATTAATTGACGGCAAAATATTTGAAAATGGCACCGCCGAAGAACTTGCAGCTAACGAGCAGGTACGGAAGCTTTATCTGGGACGTAACTTTGAACTAAAACGTAAAGATTATCTATACGAAGAAGCAAAACAGGATCGGGCTGCAGGACAGACGGGCATGGATGAGGTAATTGAAGAAATACCCACAGGAGGAGCCTGATAAAAACAAAGCGGCTGTCTCTCTATCGGTCTGGCAGTCATATTTTTCAAAAACCTGTTTAATACTATGACCGTTACCCGCCTTTTGAGACAACCGCTCTTATCTTAAACCTTACCTTACTTTGGTTATGAAACAGCACTTTCCTGCGGCTGCAGATGGTTATCTTTTACGAATTGTTCTCTGTGAGCAGTAAAATCACTTAAAAGACCATCGATCGCTTCAACGGATTTGTCTGAATGTTCATGAATTTCAGGCAGCGCCTTATCGAGTAAATCCATGCCCAGGCTTATATTTTCTGCTTCAACCTGGGCCACTTTTTTCAGCACGGCCGTTTCACTGTTTTTAAGGTCTTCCAGCTCCCTTATTATTTTATCCATCATTTCCAGCTTTTCCATTTTGTCCATAGTATTCATTTTTTATTTATAAAAGATAACAGGTTATACCAACTATACAAAATCCTGTATTTGCAGGGATTTAAATAAAAATCCGGTGGTATTCCTGCTGTTGTTTCTTCAACAAATACTATACAAAAACCAGGATAAGTGCAGGATTTAGCTAATTATTTAGAAATCTGCCGGTTTTTCTTAACAAAATGTAAAGAGGCATCAAGGGATTGTACCATTCAAAGCTTAAAGGCAAAAGGTGTACAGCTTAAATAATCTGGCTGCGGCCATTTAATGTAAAATCAATTGATGTAATCTGGAACTTACTTTATTTAGCTGCGATATAATTAAAATGATTGAGCAATATTCGTATTTCCTCATAGCTGAAAGAACCGGGCAACGCATTTTTCCATTCCGTAAGGCTTTTAAATGCATGTTTGCGGAACCGGTCTTCGAACAACCGTATCTGTTCCCGGGGAAACAGCTTTTCTATATCCAGCACGCCTGCGCCGGCCATCCTGGCAAGATGACCCCATACAGTACTTTCGGTAATATTTCTTAACTGCGCAATTTCGGCTGGAGTTTTGCCTTCTTCAAAAAGCTGATAGGTAACAATATGGGCGGGCTTTTTAGGAACCTTTGTTTTTACGGAGATCGCAGCGCCTTCGTATAAAACAACGGCTAAAAGCTTTGCTTCTTTCAATGAAGAAAGATAGGAAGCGGCTACTTCTATAAAACCTTTTAATACCTCATTGTATGCCTTCAGCCCTTTAGCACCCTTCGTTTCAGCATAACATTCTTTAATAACCAAGAAGACCTTTTCGCTGATGTGATCTAAAAAGAACTTCACGGCGCCTTTACATTTTTCTTCTATGGCCTGCCAGCTTCCCTGTAACGTTGTGTATTGATTTAATTGATGGAGTAACCAGGCAGCAAATTTTTCAAAAACCGCCCCCAGCTCTTTTAACTGCGTGATTACAGTTTCCGCATACTGCAGGGCTTTTTCACTATCCAGCACGCTACTGTCTCCAATGGCCTGCTTCCAATCTTCAGCCTCACTGATCAATTGCTGTATATCCAGCTGCTGAAGCAGCTTGTTCCCGGCATAAGCGTATTGCTCCGAAGCCACGATACCTGCTATTTTATCATTGGCGTCGGTTTGCTTCTGAAAGCTGTAAATACGTTCATCGCTGATAATGGCATGAGGAGGGATCTTCGACTTTAGTACAATACCTTCCAATGTCCTGCAACGGCTTAAGGCCACATAT
The DNA here is from genome assembly GCF_054779315.1 of Niabella aquatica. Lineage (NCBI taxonomy): Bacteria > Pseudomonadati > Bacteroidota > Chitinophagia > Chitinophagales > Chitinophagaceae > Niabella > Niabella aquatica. Next base: position 73,954 of record NZ_BAAGYM010000015.1, on the reverse strand, counting down.
ACCTGCCCACTGGTAAATGACCGGCCCGCATCAATAATAACTTTATCAAATGTAAGTCCCTGGCTTTTATGAATGGTTACCGCCCAGGCCAGCCTAAAAGGAAACTGCTCATAACTGCCTGCCACTTCTTCTGCTATCTTATTTTCCCCGTCTACGTAGTACTTTTTATTTTCCCACTTTTCGCGTGTAATGGTAAGTGTTTCCTTTTCATCCTGTGGCAATACTTTTATTTCATTTTCATCCAGATCTACAATAGTTGCCAGCTTACCATTATAATACCTTTTTTCTTCCTCCGTATCATTTCTTATAAACATCACCTGCGCACCCTTTTTCAGCTCCAACGCTTCGTCGTTAGGATATAAATGAGGCTTAAACTCGCCCCATACTATCGCTTTATACACCCGACTCCTTCCTTCCAACCGGTTCAGTCTCTCTTTATTAATGGCATCGGCCATATAATTATGAGATACCAGGTGAACACAAAACTCCTCGGGCTCAAAAAAAGGCTGGTACCGGCTGTGCAGCAAGTCAAAGTTCACCTTTTCGATATCATTATCTCTTATGGCATTTAAAAGATGCAGAAAGACCTCATCGGTTTGCCTGTATACTTTTGTAAGAGAAACGGTTAACAGATCCAGCCCTTCCAACGCCCGGGCTTCAAAAAAGAAAGGCGACCTGTAATAACTATAAAGCACTTTTTCGTTCTCCTGCTTTACAACAGGCGGCAATTGGTATAAATCTCCTATAAAAAGCACTTGCAGGCCACCAAAGCGCTGCTGCGACTTCCTGGCGCTTCTTAAAGCAAGGTCCAGCATATCCAGCACATCACACCGCAGCATGGATACTTCATCAATTACCAGTATCTCAAGCGTTCGCAGTAATTTTAATTTATCCCGCCTGTATTTGAAGTGGGGCAGCAGGTTGGGAATATTAATCGCCACATTCCGGTCTACAAAATCGGTGGAAGGAACAAAAGTGGTTAATGGCAGGCCAAACATGGAATGGATAGTAACACCGCCGGCATTAATGGCAGCAATACCGGTAGGCGCCACAACAACAAATTTCTTCGATGTTTTTTGTGTGAAATTTTGAAGAAAGGTGGTTTTACCTGTTCCCGCCCTGCCGGTGAGGAACAAGCTGCGGTTAGTGTGTTCTATTAGTTCAAAAAGATGTTGCAAGAAATACGCTTTACCGGTTTACATTGATTATGTAAAGATGCTACTATTTCATTGAAAAATACTACCCCTAAAGTTTCTTCCATAAAAAAACCGCCCCAAAGCTGAGGCGGTTCTGTTTATTGCAAAAAGTCAATTAGTTTTTACGAAGATTGGGGTGCGGAGGAGCTACAGTGTTCGGACCATCTTCTCCGGGAGCAGCAGCACGAATGTCTACCGCATCACAATCACCACCTTCCTGGCCGGAACTAAAGATAAACCTGTCGCTGCTTACACCTTCTTTTTCTACCAGGTGAGC
>NZ_BAAGYM010000015.1:17621-72471 GCF_054779315.1 Niabella aquatica | reverse complement strand
CCAGCTTAATTGCTGCTGGCGTTTGGTAGCTGCACAATATCCTACTACTACTACTTTACAATTCGGATTCGCTTTTAATTTAGCAGCTACAGTGGATAAAGTAGCAGCCGCATCTGAAGAAAGCTTGTTAGAATTAGGCGCAAAATGAATGCTTGGCAATGCACCTAAAGAAACGGCACAATCGCTAGGAGCAGGAGCACAACCTTCAGGACAAGGACATTTACCTACACCATCCGCATCTACCGGCTGGCAGTAGGTGGGGGTGATCAGCTCTTTATCCTTACAATCAGGTACACCGTCACCATCTGTATCAAGGCTTACACCATGTGTATCGACAGGGCAGCCTGCAGGAGTTTGTTCCTGGTCGAACTGGTCAGTTACACCATCACCGTCCGCATCCGGAAGAACGATCTCAGGAACCCTGCGAAGTTCACCGTAAGCATAGTTCATCGAGTTCAGCCAGTAAAGAGGCTCTACTCTTTTAGATTTATTACCCAGGTTAAAGTTCAAACCTACCGTAAGATAGTTCATGAAATCTTTATCAGGCGTTAAGGTACCTTTTTCATCCCAGCGCTGGCCATCTAACAGATCAGAACCATTGTAGATGATCCTGTCTTCAATAGCCAGGTTCATTCTTGGGCTTAACCGGAAGGCCACGCCCAGTCCGCCAGAAACTGAAGGAGCAATGGAACCACGGAACATTTTGGAATAGGGCACACTGGGATTTCTTTCTATAGGAGTATCATATTCACCGTCTTGAAGATCTTTTAATTGCTTTAAGATATCTTTACGGTTGGCATATTCGGCGTTGCTGTTAATTTTGCTGTAATCATAAGCAGCGCTTTCAGCACTTCCCTGAACAGGATGCATTGCATCTACCCGTCCCTTCCAGGTGCTTATACCAATACCAGCCAACCCGTAAAAAGTAACACCGGTTTGCGCCTTATAAAAACGTATGTTATGGATGTTAGCCACCATTTGCAGGCTAAGTTCCTGTACATGAGTTTTGTAATTATAGTAAACATTAGGATATTGAATAGGATTCCAAACATTACCGCCTTCAGGAACGCTGTTCTTGGTATAACGGTAAAACCACGGATTTGCATATCCCGCATATTGATAGCCCTGGGAAGGCTTCCAGTCCTGGCCGGTGGCTATACCATACATGTATTCTAAACGTAAGGAAAGCGTATGACCCAGTGATTTCCGGATATGGGCACCAAAACCGGGACTTAACAACACCGAAGCTACATCACCATTTACAGTAAACATACCTCCTTTGATGCCAATTTCCCACATGTCTTTGGGCTTACCGGGATAGTCGTAATTACCCACCATAAACTCCTTGTGCTGGGATAATTGCTTACTATTGTAATAGTTGTCATCTGTTACAGAATAAGTGCCGTAAATAGCATGCGGCGCCGTATAAGGATGCGAGGGGCTCACCTGCGCATGTGCACTGCCTAAACAGGCAGCAGATCCTAGGATAAGGCTCAGAATTTTTGAATGTTTCATATTCTTTTTTGATTTTGGCTATATATATCAATATATAATTATTTATGCTGCTTTACTACTATAAAGTAATCATAAATATATATTAACGAGCAAATATATGATTTATAACACAATCTCCAAAGAAATGTTAAATACGGAATTTCAGGCAGGAGCCTCATCTTTTTCTTTTAAATAAAACCGGATGCCTTCATAAATTCCGGCAGATAACCTGTTCCGGGCAAAATACACGTTGCGTTTCCCTTTAAGCACATCCAGTTCTTTACTATAGTTTGCTACTACAATTCCTTTTGCCTGCCCCTGCAGCATATCTATATCGTTACCTCCGTTACCGGCTGTAATAAACTGTTCCACAGGTATTTTCCACTTATAGCTTAAATATCGCACTACATTGCCTTTACCGGCCCTTCGCGGTATGATATCAAGATATTTATTATCTGTAAGTAATACTTTGGCGTACAGCTTTTTATCGTACAGAATCTTATTAATGTAGGCCAGGTCATCTCCGTTAAACCTATCCTCTGTAAAATAGCTTATTTTGTAAGGCCACTGTGCCGCGGCTCCCTGTAACGTAACAGGAGCAATTTCTTCCATCGCTTTTACAATAGCCGCTCTTTTCCACTGATGGTTAATATGTGTTTCCCAGCCGGTATCCGGGATAAAATCTTTCGTATAGTACAGCTCTGTTCCTGCAGAACAAATAAGAATGTCCGGGTTAATAAAAGGATATTTTACAACGGCTTCTCTTAACAGCTCTTTATTCCTGCCACTTGAAATACCAAAAACAGTTCCGGGATGCGCTTTCAGCCAGTCCGTCAGGGTTTCCAGGCCGGTTATATCGTCGCCCTCTACGAGTGTACCGTCCAGATCACTGATCAGGAATAACCGGGCATCGGCCAGCCTGCGGCCAAAAGAAGTGGAGGCATGAAATTTTTCAGCTTTCTCTTCAAAAATATTATTGATCGTTTCAACGTATTTTTCGGCGTGTTTATTCCATGCATAATCTTCTGCACCGGCTTTTATACCATTGGCAGAGTATTGTTCCCATAAAGTCCGGTCAGCAATGATTTTTTTTAATGCCGCCGCTATGGCTTCTGTATCTTCCACATCTACTAATAAGCCATTATTTGCGTTCTCAACAATTTCCTTCGGCCCCCCGGTTGGAGAGGCTACAATGGGCAGGCCGCAGGCCGCAGCTTCCACGATAGTCAATCCAAAATTTTCGCCGGGAGTGGCATTTACAAACACGCCTTTTTTACGTGCGGCTATCCTGTATATTTCGGGCACTTCCACAGCAGGGTCGTTCTTTTTGGGCAGCGCCATTTTCCCATATAAATCGTACTTGTCCATAAGCAGGAGCAGGTTAGTCAGTATTTCCTTTTCATCATCTGGCATTTGCGAAATATCCTTTCTCACACCGGCAAAAATAGCCAGGTTAGCCATAGCCTGTAACTCCTTATCCTGGCCATAGCTGTTAATAATGGCTTCAAAATTTTTTCTTTTGTCGGCCCTGCCAATAGACAGTATCAGGGGCTTATCAGCGTTAAATAAAAAGCGCTCAATCTCTGAGTGGATCTTATACATCGCCTGCTCCTGTTCCAGTGTCATTTCAAAAGCCGGCATCTCTAAGCGGTAATACGGGTAGAAAACATCGCTGTTAACACCGGGTGGTATTACTTTAAAACAGGCATTATGCTTATTATTATACTCTTTATACTGGGTATTGATCTCGTGCTGCGTGCTTACGATCACTACATCGGCATTGGCGATAATCCTTTCTTCTTCATTAATACGCCTTTGCATATTGAAGCGCTCATTTACTTTTTTTTCATCCCAACCCTGGCTTAGCAGTATTTTCTTTTTGTTACGGCCCAGCGAATGTCCTGTAGCAATAAACGGCAGTGCAAAAATCTTACTCAGCTCACATGCAATGTAGTTCCCATCGGCATAATGGCCATGTAATACATCCGGATAATCATCCTCCGCCTCATAAAAACGGATAGTATTATTAATGAACTCATCCAGGTGATCCCACAGCTGCTCTTTTTCCTTGTAAAGATGCCCGCCACAATCTATTCTTACAATACGTGCTTTTTCATTTACGGTTTCTACCGGCCGGCTGTAGGCTTCAGACACTCTTTTATCTGTAATCCTACGGGTAAACAGATCAGCTTTTCTTACCTGCGGATGCATGGACAATGCCTCAAGCAACTCCAGCACATACTTTACCTGCCCTCCGGTGTCTTTATCCCGGCCTATCTCTGCATTTTCAAACCTTATCAAGCCGTGAGGACTGAATAATTGTATATAATATTGCTTCATCTGTATATTTTTTTTATTTTTCAAACATACAGGGACTTATAAGTTGCTCCCTGTTCAAAGTTCAAAGAATCCCGGCGGAGGTTGCCCCGGCGATTTTTTAGCACATGATAAAATACTGACTTGTATGGCAGCCAGCGAAATACTGTTATAACCATGCCATTTTTCAGGTCGTGGTTTTTGAGATAGCCGAAATATAATTATTTTTAAATAAATGCAAAATATACAAAGAAGCTTCTATACCGGTTCGGGATTCAGCGATTGGGAAATAGGTGATGTTACGATCATCCTCCATAACGGGGTATATCATTTGTTTCATCTTATCATACCTAATCATGATTATATAGCGCATGCGGTATCCAAAGACTGTATTTCGTGGAAACGTGTAAAAAATGCATTATTTGTAGGCGATCCCGGAGAATGGGACGATGATATGCTGTGGACCATGCACGTATATAAGACCACTGATGGCTTTGAAATGTATTATACCGGCCTGCAGCGAAAGCTGCGTGGTACCAATTCATTAATTGGCCTGGCCGTATCGGAAGACCTTTATAACTGGAAGAAGAAAAATGAAGGGGTGTTTCCCATAGCATCAAAAGGACCCTGGTATGAAAGTATAGAAGACAGCCCCCGCAAATGGCTGAGCTTCAGGGATCCTTTCCGGTTTGATTATAAGAATGAAACCTACTATCTGGTGTGCGCGCGTACAGCTAGCGGTCCCGTATCGAGGCGTGGCTGTATCGGGCTTTTAAAATACCATAAAGAAGGTGTTGAATACTTACCGCCACTTCATTACCCCATGGTATATGATGACCTGGAATGCCCCTGTGTATTTGAGCTCAACGGCAAATATTACGCTATCGCGTCCATAAGAGAAGATGTTAAGGTGCGCTATTGGTTCAGCCACGATTTCCTGGAAGAATACCATGCCTTCCATGCTAACGTTTTGCTGCCACAGGGCAATTATGCTGCAAGGGTCATAGAAAGCAAAAGCGGAAAGCTCCTGATCTACGCGTTTTTTTATACCTCGGGCCTTATTAATTCCCATCGCGTGCTCTTACCCCCCAAGCAATTAGACACTGATGAAAAGGGGAGGCTCTTGCTTAAAAGTTTTGATCATTGGGAAGCGATTGCTTACGACGATATTCCTCAAAACAGCTTTCCCACCTTCAAAAGATTATTCAACAACAACACGGCATCTTTTTCGACGGAAGATAACAGGCTCGTAATGGGGTCGCGCAGTGGGTACGAAATTTTCGTATTTGAAAAACCTGACGATAATTTTATCTGGGAAGGAGTATTATCAGTAGAAGGCATGGGTAAATTAGGCCTCGTTACGGATATGGATGAAGAAGGTTCTGGTTACTATTATTCCTTTGATGTAGTAAATGGCCACGTAGAAATAAGAGCCTGGGGCTTTAATGAAACGGACATACGGTCCAACTTCAGGTTTAATATCCTGCAGGATAATATCTTTAAGATCAATGATTCGTACACCTACCATTTTAAGCTCATCAGGCATGGCGCTTATATAGAACTGTCTATCGACGGATTGGTGAAACTTACGCTTATAGATTACAATTATAATAACCAGTTGATAGGGCTGTATTCAGCGTCATCTGTAGTATCTTTAAATAATAGTTTTATCAAAAAGCTGCCGCCATTAGAAGATGAGTATATAATAGAAACAGAACTTTAGTGCCGGATATCATATAAAATCTCAAACCTCAAAAGGATAATGCGATCACCTGTAACAGCTTCATATAAATTAATAAACCTTATATAATATCCGATGATCTATTTTTGTGCTATTAGCTTTCATTCTATATTTTAACAGCCGGTTGTTTTGTTTTCCGGTTATTCATTTATATCTATTTTATGGGGAAAATCATCTTTTTTCTGCTTATTGTATTTGTTTTAACCGGCTGCGGTTTCCAGAGCCGCAGGCAGGAACTGGACGAACGGGAGAAAAAGCTTGCGGGTCGGGAACAGGCGATCCTGCTAAAAGAGAAAGAGCTGCAACTGCTGGAAGATAGTCTTAAACGCAACCTGGCACAGAAAGACACATCGGCTCTTTTGGCTTTAACCAGCATTCCCCTGCCCGATTCGCTGGCCGGAACCTGGGAAGTATCTATGCTTTGTACCCGTACCAATTGCCAGGGGTTTGCTGTTGGCGACACAAGGAAAGAATCATGGCTGTTTGCCCAGAGAGACGAAGCGGTAAGCGTCAGTGCGTTGCAGGGAGAGAAGCTTGTACGTGTATACACCGGATCATTCAATGGCTCAGGTTTTCGGCTCATGGTACCCCCCAATGTTGCGGATTCTGCTGCTGCTGCTATGACCGTAATGCTTAAAGTGGATAACATCAATAAAATGAGCGGTGAGCGTGTCATAACACAGGCAGATGGCTGCAGCTCTGTTTTTAAAATAGATGCGACCCGCTCTGCAAATACCCCAAAATAACCTTTCCTTCTTTTAGAATCCACTCCTATGCTACTGAATATTGCCGATACCACGCTTCCCATTTCAGATCCCATCCTGAGATACCTGGTAGTTATATTAATAGTGCTTCTGGCGCCCCTGTTGCTCAATAAATTAAAGATCCCGCATTTAATAGGATTGATCATCGCCGGGGCGCTGATAGGACCCAATGGTTTCGGGGTACTGGAACGGGACAGCAGTATTGTGGTTTCGGGCACCACCGGCTTGCTTTATATTATGTTTCTGGCCGGCCTGGAAATAGATCTTGTGGAATTTAAAAAGAACCGGTGGAAAAGCATTGGTTTTGGTTTGTATACTTTTTGTATACCGATGATTATAGGCACCCTGGGAAGCTTTTATATTTTACATTTTGATCCGATGACAGCTGTTTTGCTGGGCAGCCTTATCTCGTCTCATACCCTGCTGGCCTACCCTATTGCCAGTAAGCTGGGCATTACAAAAGACAAATCGGTAAATATAACAGTGGGCGGAACCATGATCACCGATACCCTGGCCCTGTTGGTACTGGCCGTTATAGTAGGTATGACCAAGGGTGAAGTGGATACTGCTTTCTGGATCAGGATGACGGCCTCTATCCTCGCCTTTGGCCTTATCGTTATATTTATATTTCCCATTATAGGAAGATGGTTCTTTAAAAAAGTAAATGATAAGATCTCGCAGTTCATTTTTGTACTGGTTATGGTTTACCTGGGAGCAGTGCTGGCCGAGCTGGCCGGAGTGGAAGGCATCATCGGCGCTTTTCTTGCAGGCCTTGCCATGAACCGGCTGATACCACATACTTCTCCCCTAATGAACCGTGTGGAATTTGTGGGGAACGCACTTTTTATTCCCTTTTTCCTGATAAGCGTGGGCATGCTTATCGACTTTACCGTATTTATTAAAAGTATTAATACGTTGAAAGTAGCAGCAGTGCTTACATCAGGCGTTATTGCTGCCAAGTGGCTGGCGGCATGGGCCACTACCAAAACCTTCAGGATGAATAAAAACCAGCTCCAGGTAATTTTCGGGTTAAGTGTGGCACAGGCCGCAGCAACGCTTGCTGCTGTAATGGTAGGCTATAATATTGTTATTTCTGAAACGCCCGATGGCGCTCCTATCAGGCTGCTCAACGAAGATGTGCTGAACGGGTCTATTCTGGTGATACTCATTACCTGCACCCTGGCCTCCCTGGTTACGCAAAAAGGAGGAAGCCAATTGGCCCGGGAAACAGAAGCGGGAAAAAATGACAATAAAAGTACGGCCCAGGAAGGCATGAACATTTTGATTGCGACCAATTCTATTGAAAAAACAGAGCAGCTGGTTCAGCTGGCGCTGAGTATTAAGCAAAACAGCGCAACAGATCATTTTTTCGCACTGAATATCATCAATAAGCAGGATGCTCCTGACGAATCGGATAAAACTGCCAAAAAGATACTTCAGATCGCCGTGCAAACCGGCGCTGCTGCAGATATAGCTGTAACAGATATTATACGGTATGATGAGATTATAAACGGGATTACCGGAGAGGTAAAAGCCAATAAAATTACCGACCTCATACTCGGTTACAGCACCTCTCCTTACAGCTCCGATAAAAGCTTCATGCTTATTAACGGCATCCTGGAAAACGATAAAATCACTACTTATGTTTATAACCCGGTTCAGCCGCTTTCTACTATCAGGAAGCATATAATAGTAATACCACCTCATGCAGAAGAGGAAAGCGGGTTCTATTACTGGCTGTCCAATATATGGCGGCTATCCAAAAACTGTGGCGGCGGCACTATATTTTTTGGGCCAGGCCGCCTAACGCCCGTTATAAAAACCCTGAACGAGGTCCATCCGATCAATTATACGTTGCAGGAATTTACCGAATGGGAAGACCTGCTGGTCCTCGGCCGTGAAGTGTCGCCTAACGACCTCCTCACTTTTGTACTAAGCAGAAAAGAAGGGGCATCGTATAACCCGCATATGGACCGGGTATTTACTTACCTGGACCGGTATTTCAGGCAGAATAATTTCCTGCTGATCTACCCGTCTCAAATTAAAACAGTTCCGGAAGATGATTTTTATACCGCCGGGCACAATAAAGTGCTGGACGGAACTGTAGACATACAGGGGCTTGGAAAAGAAATTGAAAAATTCTTCCATAAGAAATAATTAAGAAAATGTTAAATGGTGCCACTTTAAGTTTTCACTCGAAAGAAATACTTCTGTAAGGCGTCTAATTACTGGAAATACAAGCAAGTTTTTCTCATAAGCAGTTAGTTTTGGTTTAATCCCCACGTTTCTACGAGGGGATTTTTTTATAAGCCTTCAATGTTTGTATTTAACCAGGAAAGCCGTTTTGCCACAAAATCTGCCAGGTAATTCACTTCTGCGTCATAAGAGCCCCTGATCTTATTGGTGTTCCACTCTGCTTTTGTTATATCCCATCCCGCGCCACCGTTTGCCAATGGGCCGAAATTCCTTTTTTGAGCTTCGTCCAGCAGCAAAGCACGGTCTGTGATAAAAGCAGGTATTTTGTCCAGCTCGGGCTTCAATACCTGCCATCGCTGCTTCAGCGCCGAAACAAAAGCGGGATCTTCAAACAAACGGTCGAACCAGGGCGCATTGGTTTTAATGAACCACCCGTCCCATTCTGAGGAGGAAGCGCCCTGATCCCAGGTAATATAATCGGCATTACCAAAAGCAAGGTCAAAATCCCATACAAGCGGCATTTCTATTTTGCCGTTCCGGCGAATGGCCATATAGCAGCTGCCCCGCATGTTCCCGTCCACATTCTTGGCAAGCTCCTGTACGATATAATAGTTAATGAAAGACGCGATGTCTATGTATTTGCGATAGCCATTCTGCGGGTCTTTGAAGTTTTCGGAGTACAGCGCGCTTTCAGCTGTATTAAAAAATCCTTTTACATAATCATATTGCTGAGGAGTTGGCTCATCGGGGTCTTTGAACATAATGGGAAGCTGTTTGATATCCGTTTTAAACTTATACGGTTCGTCGTAATGAAAATCCAGCTCCAGGAAATACCCCCCGGTAAGGGCTATGCCTGAATTATCAGAAGCACTTACCAGATTCATATTAACCCTTTTTTCCGATACTTTAACATGCTCTGTCAAAGCATAAACACCCTGGTAGGTATTATTCAGGTAAAGATCAACGCTGACAGAGCCGGGTGTCCAGCTCATCCCTGCTGTGCGAGCTATCTGCAATGCTGCCATATTCCTCAGCAGTGTTTTGTCCAGGTAATTGGCCAAAAGCGCCCAGTCTTTATCGGCGCTCATACCTAACAGGGAAGACTTGCTGTCTAAATTCAGGCGGTAGGGTTTTTTAGGCATTCCCCATGTTGAATTTCCGCGCCCTTTGATCCTTGCAGTAGCCGTGAACGGGACGCCATCTGTATAAAACCGGTCAATATCTTTTATTATAACAGATGTTTTTACATATTGCTCCTTATCTGTAATGGCTGCAGCGCCTTCTGTATTTATAAATACCTGGGGAATGCGCGGCAGCTTTTTTGTTATGGTAACAGTATAATCTGTTGTTTTGCCGTTTTCGGCAATAACGCTGTAAATAACGTCCTTGCTGAAGTCATTCCTGGTCACTTCGCTGACCTGCTTTGTGCTCCCTACTTTTACTGATGCCCCTGCATAGGCGAATGTAGCTACCAACCCGTTCAGCGGTACGTTATAGGGCACAGACAGCCTGATGCTATTGCCGGAGATCACGCCAGTGGCTGTTTCTTCCAAACCCTCATTCAAAGTGTAGGCAAGGATAAAAGATTCTATCCGGGCCTCGGAAGACAACTGCTTTACTTCGTCTACTTCCTTATGAGAACAGGAAACAAAAGGTGAAAATATTGTCAGCCACAAAAAAAAGATACCAGCAGGATAAGCCCTAAAAAATTTCATACGCATCGTTTATTCAGAATATTCAAATATCAAAAGCAAAGCATAAAACAGCTGCAGGCACCCGCATCACGTGAGAAAAACCCAAACATGTTCAACGTACCCTGCTTCATTTCACGGGTACAGGATTACATTCTACCGGCTGATGCCTGCTGTATGCTGATGCGTTTGATATAGCATAATAACAGACCTTCCCGTGGCGGGTATATTAAAATAGACCTTATACGCTACATTTTGCGTACTTTGAAGAATACGTATGGCATCCATTGTATTTACTTCTACAGACGTTCCATTTTCAAGTAAAGAAAAAGCTTCTTCCAAGGTTCCGGGCCTTTCAAATGTTTGTTCCATAAAACAAATTTATTTGATTTATACGATATTGCCTTTAGTATCAAGGTACATCCCAATAAAGCAGGTCAGGGCCAGCAAGCAAATCGATACCAAGTAAAAAATGTACTAACCAGGAATAACCGGCCGGAGTCAGCAACATAAAATATGATCGGGGCATCAAATAAAAAGTTCGGGGCATTCTTCGCCCCGAACTTTGGTTAAAAAACAGCGCATTGCCGGATCAACTAATACGTTCTTCTTATTCTAAAGAGCCTGATACATTACGGAACGTAACATTGCAATTTTTTGAATTATAAAGTGTTCTCTGGAAACTTCCCTGTACGATACTGCTGCTGCTTTCACCGAAGGTTTCAAAAACAACACTGCCATTCCCGTAATACTTTTTTAAAGGTTTCGCATTCGGCGTAACCACCATGAGAAATGTCCAGGTCATAAGAACCGGTGAAAGTGGTTTTTAGCCTCATCCGGGCTCCCAAAACTATATTTACCCAGCACCGTTCATTGGTATGAAACCTATTTCACTGCTCCCTGCTGTAGCGTCATAAAGCATAGGAGCCCTTCAATATCAGATGTGTTTGTACTGACCCAGAAAATTTATACTGACCGGCACTTGGGATATTTATGTAATTTTGTGAGAGGTATCAACGAGCTGTTACCAATTTTATGCCGACAGCAATAGCCACAGCAGCAATTATTACAGGATTGATCTTATATAGTTTCATTCGTAAAAGACCAGTTAACAAGAAGCGATCTGAAACTATAGCAACAAACCCCTACGGCCAAAGACTTAAATCCAATAGCCCTGTACTTTTATAGCCCTCACATTAACAAGATAAAATAAAAAGTATGAATCCACTTGAAATTTTTCACAAAGAAGCCCCGGAAGTAGCAGCAGCATTTGATGGACTGATTGAAGCGTTAAAAAGCTCACCGGGGTTAGATGCTAAAACAAAACAATTGGTTTATATAGGGATAAAGTCTGCAATGGGTGATAGCACTGCAATATATTTTCACGTGCAAATGGCAAAAGAGCTTGGAGCTACCAGGGAAGAAATCAGGGATACTATTTTAATTACCCTGTCTGTGTGCGGATTAAAAGGAGTAGCCAGCTGCCTTCCAACTGCTTTAGATATTTATGACAAAACAAAATAGTTCTCATATGGCAAGTGATCTGTCCAATCAAATAAACATTGGTAAGGATACGGAAACCAAGCTGATCCAGACGGGCATAGATTCTTATGAAAAATTAGTGCTAACAGGAAGTGAGGGGGCTTTTATGCGGCTCCAGGCAATTGATCCTGGCGCTTGTTTGAGTTTACTGTATGGATTACAAGGTGCCATAGAAGGAGTTAAATGGAACAAATTATCGCCAGATAAAAAACAAGCCTTACAACAGTTTTATAAGACAACAAAAAAGAAATAGAGCTGCAACAAAACTAGCATGTTCAGAACATATTGAGGGTATATGCAACACCGTATTTGCTAATACCAGCAGAAAAATACAGATAACTTCCATAGCTATAAAAAAAGTCCAGGGCTATGAAAGCTCCGGACTACAGTAAAACACAGGGTATTACGCGATAAATTAATAGGTTCTTTTCATTCAATGATTTGGAAGTAACCGCATTCTTGCTATCCTATTGCTTAAAGTTTCCTTCTTAGTCTAAAAGTCCCACTTACCTTTTTGCTTTTCGGCGTACATGCTCCTACTTCATATACTGTTGCTTCAATACTTCCGGAGATAATGCCACCTATACTTCCATACTTATCAATAGTTAGTTTACCTTTTCCATAATACGGCTTACTGTCATTACATTTATAGTACACCCCCCTATACGGGATATCGGTCCCACTTGATATATTGACCGTCAAACCAAATTTATCCGGTTCTGCCTCATTTCCCAAATCAAAATTATCAGTCCTGTCTGCATGTAAGTTTATAGAAATACCACCCGTTAGCCCTGTACCTATTAGAATTGTCATGGAACCCATCAACGCCGCATCATTTGAAAGACCAACATGTCTAGTTCCATCCACTTCCCAGGTAAAATATTCATCCGGCACCAGTTCGATTTCTGTTTGAACAATAACCAACCCCGATGTGCCCGGCCTATCGGGATGCGTTTTATTAACCATATTTTTGATCTGTGCCCCTACCGCAATTTTTGCAGGTTGTACAATGCTTGCCGGTGCTTTATAAGTTGCACTGACCCTGCTTAAGTTCTCACCTCCATTTCCCTCCCGTGTGACCTTGCCGGGACCATTGACAAACCACGTGTCAGTTTTGATTTGTTCGCCATCTCTATAGCCCAGTCGTCCATCCGGCCATTGTTCTGTATAAAATAGAAGTAACGCTGTTTCCTCATTAGCAACAAGCCTCCTTTTTTCCTTTACAACATGAAATAACCGATTAAGGTACCAATCGCTAAAATGCCGGGTATTCACCCATACCTTGTGTGCCGCCTTATCAATCTCCGTCATGAACGCACTATAAAAATATCCCTCTCTATCCTGATAGGCAAGATACAGGTAGTCTTCCGATGTCCCGACCAGATCTTCCTCTGTATAGTCAAATGTTATCTTGACCTCCTTATGAAAAGTCACATCTTCCGGTCCAAGACGATAAGCAGGCCCGGTTGCCAACGCTAATGTCTTACTGATGGGCTGTATGGTAAATTGTACATCACTGTCCACCGCGCCCACGGGAATATCGACCGTTATCTTCCCGTCGGGTGTAGTGATCTGTCCTCCCGCAGCACCAATCACCTTTACTACCTGGCCACCCTGTGCAACACCATGTTCTGCCTTAATAAGCACCAGTTCCCCTTTATTTGCCGGATCGGAATCTTTGCTGCAAGAGCCGATCGACAGTAAGAAACTCACACATAGTATAATATAGCTCAATTGATTTTTCATAATATTTATACTTTTATAATTTCAAACCGATCTCCAGCGCATCCCAGTTACTTTTGAAAGAGGGCACCATTACAGGCGTATATTGATGGTTGGGCGTAAAGGTTACCGTAGATGTGCCTATAGCTTTATCTGGTTTAAGCCCGAGATGTTCATATACATTTGCCTTTGTCCCTGTTGCGTTCATTTTCAATTTGCGTCCATCGCTCATTTTAGCGTTGATGGTATATTTACCCACTGGTATATTCTGGATGGAAAACCCGGTATAATCACCAATTTGACGGGTGATCTTAAAAGATTTTGTTTCTCCGTAAAGCCCGGTTCCTACAGGGATCAGTTCAATTTCAACAATACCATCTTCCGGCAGGTATTCGGGATTTTGATAGGGATCTCCTGCATAATTAATATTGAAATTAAACGACAGGGCTCCGCCATAATAATTGCTTTCATTATTGGGTTGCTGCGCTACTTCATCCGGATTAGCAGGACCGTAAGACAGCAGTACAAAGTTTTTGACAACACCGCTACCGGAAGGGAAAGCGGTAGTGCCGCCAACGGGATATAATGCCACAACTGTTGGCGTTTCATTATAAGTGATCGTAGTGGCTGTGCCAAAAAAGTAGGCGGCACCCGCCGGAATGATAAATTCATAATATCCGTTATCATTGGTGAGCCCGCTTCCACTGGAATAGAATCCGCCGGTAAGTGATGAAGATACTCCTATGTGTGCCCCCTTTAAAGGTTTGCCGCTTAAATCAGCCACATAGCCCCTGGCCACACCCGCCCTTGCTGATAACGAAGGGAAAACCGGCATTCGTGGCAGTGTGTTTCCCATAACATTCACATAGTAAGCATTTGCGGCAATAGTGAAATTGGCATGACCGTTTACCACGGGTAAGGGTGGTTGCTCTTCCCAGGTTGCTTCTCCAGAAGTTTCGCTGGTGTCTTTTGAGCATTTTGCTAACAATGTTCCCATTATTAGCAGGTAGAAAAATTTCATTATAAATAGATTTTCGTATTAGAAAAATCCCGGCAGATGTAATCCCCGCCAGGCAGCGGAGTTTTGCAATAATCAGCAAGTAAAAATTGCTTATGAGCCGGAACGGTTAAAATAAAGTTTCAGCGTAATATCCACATCCGGCAAAATATAGAGCTCCGCACCAGGATCATTAAAGCTATTCATACCCCATTGGAGGCGGTTCAGTTTAAAGCTGCCTTCGGCAGAAATTTTATTGTTCCCCGTTTTGATTACCGCGGGAATCTGGATGCTGTGGGTTTGCCCGATCATTGTAAAATCCCCGGTGATCAGGGTATTGGCCGCTGAAGACGCATTACTGTAAGGCTCCACTTTTGCAATATGAAATTTCGCATCGGGATGCACCGCCAGGTTAAAAAAGTCGGGGCTTTTCAGGTGATTTAATAATTGTTCTCTTACAGCAGGATCGGTAAGATCGAAATTGCTGATGCTGGCAATAGGAATGGTGAAATCCCCGCCCGTTATTTTTCCCTTCCCATTGGTTTGCAGGGTACCGGACACTTTAAAAGCGCCCCTGTGAAAATGGTCGGGTGCACTGCCTTTCCATTCTACAGCAGAGCTTTCTTCGTTTACTTTAAAATCGGTTGGGCTTATTGATCCGTTGTGCGAACATGCGGTTAGCACAGATAGAGCAATGAGCGCGGCATACAGCTTTCTTTTCATTTTTGTTTATTGTAGTTGTTTATAAAAATTTTACTTTATATACGTTGGTAATTGAATCTATCATAGTCTTTATTCTTTCTGCCGGCGGTGCAACGGGCGCAGCAACTGTTTCGGGCAGTTCTGAAAGCGGTTCGCTGAATGCTATAAAATAATTCCAGAGATCTCCGGGAGTTATAAGGTTTATAAGAGTAGCTTTCCCCGTAAGTATTTTAAACGAATGTGGTACATTGCGGGGTGCAAAAAGGGCTTCGCCCTGCTTCAGTACCGTTACGTTGTTTGCTACGGTTACGCTTATTTCACCATCCAGCACATAGAAAGCTTCATCTTCATTTGTATGAACATGCGGTGGTGGTTCGGCGCCCTTCGGCAGGGTGAGTTCAAGCAATGCCAGTGTGTTGCCCGTTTGTTCCGGCGCAATAAGTGTTTGAAAATAGCCGCCCTGGTAGCTTCTGTACCTGGCAGTGGTGATTAAGGATTCCATTTTTGATGATTTATCTGGTTTATACAATATGCGTTCCGTTGATTTTTTTAACAGAAGAGACCCGGCATGTTTCGATGCGCAACAAGGCGGCGATGTTGATAGCATCATCCACATCGACCGCATTAGCAAGGCCGTTTAATCTTCTGATCATGCCTGGTTTATTGGTCTTTAACCTGTACCCGTTCATTAAAATTTCAAGGAACTGGTTGTCCGCTGCATCATATACGCGGATTATAGTATAGGGGTTAGAGCGCGGGCCGGTTTCAGTTACCCAGTAGTTGCTTGCTTTGGGAAGATTGTCAGGCGTGGCTTTCACACTGCTTGCGAACAGTAACAAGGTGCTGGTGATGATAAAAAACTTTTTCATACCTATAACTTTTATGTTAAAAAAAGAATACATGAATAGCTGTTTTTTGCTGATAAGAATGCAAGATTGGGGCTATTTCAGAACCCCAGCAAATAGCAGCGATGTATGCCGGCTTTCATCGCTATATGCCGGTTTTTATTGACCAATGTTTTCAGAAATTCAACATGAACAGGCTGTACCAGGAAGATATAATCAGCTATACGCATTGTATCTTTGCATATAAAAGCACCATCTATACTATACAGACACATAAAGGGAAGGCTGGTACTGCTATTCAAAAATTATAGCTAGAAGAAAGGAATAAGAAAAGCGCAGGATGGTTGAAAGAGGTCTATATTAAAAGCTAATCCATAACAAGCTTCCAGCTACCATTTATTTTCTTCCATACTGAGCTATATAGGCCTTTGGTTATTTTTTCATTTCCCAGGGTGTCTTTTCGTGTGAGTATAAACCAGCCATATGTATAACCCAGGTCACCGCTTGCCGCTACGTCAATTTTCTTTGCCTCCCACGTGATTTTATAAGGTGCTTTTGTGCCATTGCGGTATTTAGCTATATTCCTTTTAATAAAGTCAAGGTTATGAAGAATGGTGTCTCCATCATTAAACAGAGCAATTTCATCAGCTGCAACATCAAGCATGGCATGATAGAATCCTTTTTGGGCCGAAGCATTGGAAAATGACTGTTCTGCGGCCCTTAACTCCTGTTTCAATTTTTCAGGATGATACATGGTAACGCCCCAAGTACAACTAATTGCAAAAAGAAGCAGGTAAATTATGGCAATATTTTTCATTGTCTGTTTTTTTAGTTTTGCTATCAGAAATGAAAAGGATACTTTTCAGGCCTATTCAGTAGCAGGCAACGGGTTAAATTTATCTGCACAGGCTTGTTTATAATTGCGCCCTATGGGAATTTTGTTCCCCTCAACCAGGATATGATTGGGATGATAGCCTTCCATTTTATGTACAGGAATAATAAAAGAACGGTGAATACGCATAAACTCACCAATAGGCAGCAGCTTTTCCGTAACGCTGATCTTTTGCTTTGTATGAAAGGTTTTATCTTTTGTGATCACTTTGATATAATCCTTTATGCTTTCAATCCACAAGATATCTTTTGTGTTCACTTTTATTAAACGCCGCTCTACGCGCAGGTATAAAAAATGATCCTGATGCTGTTGCACCGGGCTTTCCTGCTCCTGATGAGCTTCGCTTTTTTTATTACCTCCGTTAATAAAGTGCATCACTTTATCTATTGCCTGGAGGAAACGTTTCAGCGGAATGGGTTTAAGCAAATAGTCTATCGCATTAAGGTCAAATCCTTCAATAGCATACTCCTGGTAGGCTGTTGTAAAAATAATAAGCGGGGGCTTTTTCAGGCTGCGTACCAGGTCAGTTCCCAAAAGACGGGGCATTTTTATATCAAGGAAAATAAGGTCTATTTGATCATGCTGAATGGTCTGGAATGCTTCTATTGCATTGCTGCAGGTGCTCACAATTTCTATTTCGGGGATATGTATGGCATATTTTCTTATGATCTCCATGGCATGAGGTTCATCATCAACTATGACAGTGCGGATCTTCATCGTTTATTTTTTGCTGTTGAAGATAATTGAACTTCGAGTTCTGCAATAAAGCAATCGCTTTCATCAAAATACCGGAACGAATGTTTACCCGGGTATAACAGCTCTAACCTTTTCTTCAAATTCAGTAACCCTATCTCCCCGCTAAGCTTTTGTCCGGGGTTATTAATAACCGGCTGCTCAGGCTTACTGTTAGAAATTTTGAAGGCCAGTGTATCGCCGGAAACATATAATTCAATATTGATCCAGGGTGTATCGGTAGTTTCCGCAGCGCCATGCTTAAAGGCATTTTCAACCAGGGGAAGCATCAGCAGGGGCGCTATTTCTGCGTTCCCCGTATTATCACTCATACTTACATTCAGCTCCAGCCGGTCTTCATAACGAAGTTTCTCCAGCTCAATATAGTCATGCAACACTTCAATATCCCGTTTAAGCGATACCTGTTCAGCAGTGCATTCGTAAAGCACATACCGGAGTATATTGGAAAGGCCCAGGATAATTCCCGGCGTCTGTGGCGCATTATTTAAAGAAAGGGCATACAAATTATTCAGCGAGTTGAAAAGAAAATGAGGATGCAACTGCGCTTTTAAAAAATTGAGCTCGGCCTGAAGCACCGCCTGCTTTCGCTCGTTCCATAAGATGAACAATTTCAAAGTTATGCAAATCCATACGACCGTATTGGTACGCTCAACAGCATTTACAAAATCCACAGGGCTTTTCAGTTGCGTCCATTTGGACAGGCTGAGCTTTGGCCATGTAAAACTGCTGTCTCTTAGTTTATAAAAGCGGTATATATATGGGTCGGTAATAAAAACCTCCACCATCCTGTATAATACTGCTATTAATAACATGAGCAGCAGCAACAGGAAAAAGGTTTTGATATATTTATCGCGAAAGAAAAAACGCGGCACTACCCAATGGGCAATAAGATAAAAGTAGCACATATGCACGGGCAGCAGCATCAGGATAATTTTTGCGCCCAGATCATAGCTGTCATAGGCTGTGCCATAAATAAATACCAGTAAGCTGAAGGAAAGCAGCCAGTAGAATAATTGTTTTAATATGGGATACTTTGCTAACAAACAGTTGCCTTTTCTATAAAGTTAAGGCCGGTTGTGTATATTTTTCCTGTTCGTAGACGAAGGGAGGGTTATGTCGATAAATGTAAGATAAAATTTTCAGCAAAGATGCAGGAATTACGAATGTGGAAGCCCGGATAAACTCATTAAAAGAAATGCTGACCCGATGGATCATTTTATGGAGATGCGCATTTGAATTACAATTCAGCCAGACCTGTATTTTCCGTGCAGCCTTGAATTGCCTTTAGTCTTTTTTACGTTAAACACATAATGCCAGGGGAAAATTGGAAAAAAAGACCAATGCCTTCAACTTTCCAATTTGAGTTGCTGTCAGGCCTGCGCATTTACTCTTTTGCAGATATACTGCAGCTCATCAATACTTTTTATGCAACTAAGCCTGATACCGGTTACAAATACGCCAACTACCTGGTCTGCATCTACCTGTACTTTAACAATACCATTAATATATTCATCTGCAACAGGTGAAATCTCTTTCCGGAACCCGATGCTCACTATTTCGTGTGTAGTCATACGATAAGTTTTGATTGTTTACAGATACTTTACATCGTTAAATTCAAATCGTATGCCAAAGACGCAGAACAAGATGTTCCGGCCCGGCCCTCCTTATAATAATCAACCTATGCTCAATATTCACCGGGAATTCATTTCGAAGGAAAATTGAACATTTCTGCTGAATGATTGGTCAGGCGAGGACTATTGCAAATTGAGTATTATAAAAAATGTCCACTTATTTTAGGGCACGCACAATATATACATCTGTTTTTAAAACGCCCTGCATCAAACATTAAACTTGGTTATCTTTGCGCCCTATGCAGGATTTGTTACAAAAGATTGAGGCGTACAAAAACGAGATCCAGACTTTTAACGCCACAGACGATAAGCAGGTAGAAGTGTTCCGTATCAAATGGCTGGGCAGCAAGGGCCTGGTAAAGGATATAATGGGAGAAATGAAAAATGTGCCGAATGAGCAAAAGCGTGAAGCTGGCCAGATTTTGAACGAATTTAAACAGTTTGCAGAAGCCCGGTTTGAAGCGCTGAAAGAGGCAGTTGCTCCCGCTGAAAGCACCGCATCGCGGATTGATCTTACCCTCCCCGGAGATGAAACGCCCCTCGGGAGCCGTCACCCTATTTCATTAATGCGTAACCGTATTATTTCCATATTCCAGCGCCTGGGTTTTGCTGTGGCGGAAGGCCCTGAAATAGAGGATGACTGGCATAATTTTACCGCGCTGAATATGCCGGAGCACCACCCGGCACGCGATATGCAGGACACATTTTATGTAGATGCCGGCGAAAATTCAGCAGTAGATTGGTTGTTGCGTACGCATACCAGCAACACGCAGATCCGCGAAATGGAAAAAGGAAAGCTCCCCATCCGGGTAATTTGCCCGGGAAGGGTGTACCGTAACGAAACCATCAGCGCCCGCAGCCATTGCTTTTTTCACCAGGTAGAAGGCCTGTATATTGATGAAAATGTATCTTTTGCCGACCTCAAACAAACCCTGTACTTTTTTGTAAAGGAAATGTACGGACAGGATGTGCGCGTTCGTTTCCGCCCTTCTTATTTTCCGTTTACCGAGCCCAGCGCCGAAATGGACGTAAGCTGTTTTATCTGCGGTGGGAAAGGCTGTAATATCTGTAAAAAAACAGGCTGGGTAGAAATTTTAGGTTGTGGCATGATACATCCCAATGTGCTGCAAAACTGCGGTATCAACCCCGAAAAATATACCGGGTTTGCCTTTGGGATGGGCGTTGAGCGTCCGGCAATGTTAAAGTACGGCATCAATGATATCCGCCTGTTCAGTGAAAACGATGTGCGGTTCCTGAAGCAGTTTACAAGCGCGACGTAGCGACCATTTACACAAAAATTTCGCTCTTTCTCATTGGGTCAACTGGTAACATAGCTCATCGAAATTGCCCCGATAGAGCTGTCGGGGCTCACTTCATTGTGCCGGTTATATTTTATCATAAAAAAAGCCCTCGCAGGATTTAAAATCTGCCAGCGCTTCCTGGTTCAGGAAGATTTGAAGCTTAATTCATCCACTTCCTTTTTTCTTTTATTAATGAATCTAAGGGAAAATATTTCTTTGTTTCCTCAATATTGGAAATATCAGGACTCGACTCTAGAACTTTTTTAAACGGAATCATTTTCGAAAATTCACCGCCTATAGAACTTATTAAATTAATGCGCCTTACTAATTCATTCTTAAACCCCGGATCAATTATTTTGAATGTTTCAACCATGTAATGCTGTTCAACAGGTTTATAGAAAGCAAATCCTGTAAAAATATCTTTATACACATAATCCGTTTGATAAGGCCACACATCAAACCCATCTTTTCCGAAAGGGGTATTTGCAAAATCAAAACCAATATTATCTTTATTTACTATTTCAAAAGCCGCATCCCATTTGCCGTTCTGCAATAATATAGTATTCCCGCTATTATTTGATCCCACTGTATTTAGTAACACATTAGCTGCACTGCTCCCATATTCCTTGAACAGGAAGTAGCCAACATTTTTTAAAGTAATATTATTTATCAAAAATATTTTGTCAAACGCATGGCGGTAGTTCATGATAACCAAAGCCTTTTTCCTTTGGGTCTTCGTTTGCTTTATTTCATTAAACTTTGAAATCACCTGAGCGGCAATAATACTATCCCTGTTTGTTATCATTCTCTTCAGCTTTGGCATTGATGTACTGTCTGCTGTAGGCCAGGAAAAAGGAATGTCGGATGGATAAAGGTTTATGGCATATTTTCGGGGGATGATATTATTTAGCCTGTAAATCTTATCTAAGAAAAAGGAGTAGTTTTTATGACCCCATACCGGCCAAATGCTGCAATTTTGCTGGAAGAGCTTGATGCGTCGGGCAATTGTATCTTCAGGCAGGTTTTTAGTATGCATGAATGTATTTAAGTTAGGGTTTAAAGTACTTACGCCAATTTCTGTAAAAACATTTCCTACTTTTTCGTAAAATCTTTTGTCAGAAATTATATCAGTAATCAGGTCATATTGCGTCATATCGCCATGATGCCTTTCGCAAATGATCACGATATCATGCCGGTCAAACAATCCCAAAATATATTCTTTTGCAGACTGATTTTGTGTTTTCAAAAAGGTTGTGTACGGTGATAAAGCATTGGTTTGTGACGTAGCTATTAATGTGTTCAACAGCAAACAAAGGGTTATAACAACTTTTCTCATAAAAAATCAGATTAGAGAATCAAAAATACTTTTACAACGTAGTCTTTTCCGCGGCAGAAAACCATGACTTCAATTACACTTTTTCCTGATTATTATCAATTGAACTGAACGGAGCTGCACTTATTAATGTAAATACTATATAACCTTTCGAGTTTTAACCAGGAAGGTCTATTCATTTCAAAAATCCATTTATACAAATAATGTTACATTCGCCGCGATTTTAAAAAACAAAAAGTTTATGAGCATTAATGTAAGGCTGAATGAACGCAGCAGCGGCACTTGCGAGCTATGCAGCAACCTGCCTGCTACACAGGAATATACAGTAAGTCCTAAAAGTGATGACACAATAGAGAACCAGGTGGCTATTTGCGATAGCTGTTTAAGCAACATTACAAGTGGCGATACCAGCGATTACTGGCGATGCCTGGAAGGAAGCATCTGGAATCCCGAACCGGCAGTGCAGGCACTGAGCTATCGTATTTTGTATACCTGTAAAGACCAGGAATGGGCCAGTGATGTTTTAAGCTCTGTTGAGCTGGATGAGAGCACTGTACAATGGGCCTTAAGCGCTTTTGAAGTGGCCGATACACATAAAGATGCTTTTGGTAACACGCTGGAAAATGGCGACACTGTAGTACTTACCCAGGCATTAAATGTAAAAGGTACCAGCTTCAGCGCGCCCAAGGGTACCGTTGTTAAAAAGATCAGGTTAGTGCCTGATAATACCGGGCAGATCGAAGGGAAAATAAATGAGCAGGTAATTGTGATCTTAACAAAGTATGTGAAGAAGAATTAGCCGTTTTATGTACGGTGTACGATGTGTGCAATCATCCGGGCAGGAATATTTTGGATGGCGGCAGCGGCGCGTAGCCGGAAGTGTACAGCATAAGGCTTTTGGCTCCCGCAGGGAAAAAGGCTACGGCAAATTAGCTATCGCAATGGCCAGCTGTTCTTTTTAACTTTGACACTGAACACTATTTCCCCAAACCATGAAATATCGTATTATTTTTTAATTGGGGCATTATAAAAACAAAGCCTCCCATAATTTGTAAACAAATACAGGAGGCTGTAAAAAAGTTCAAAAATATTTTTACGGTTGTACTACCAGCCTGAAGCCGTTACCATGAATATTCACGATTTCGATCTTTTCATCGTCTTTCAGGTATTTACGCAGCTTGGCAATATACACATCCATGCTGCGGCCATTAAAGTAGGTATCGCTGCCCCATATTTTCTTTAAAGCCTGCTCGCGCGGCAACAGGTCATTTAAATGTTCTGCTAACATTTTCAGCAACTCGTTTTCTTTAGGAGAAAGCGTTTGCGTATTGTCGTTATGTATAAGCTGCCGAAGTTTAGGGTTGAAATGATAGCTGGCAAGGTTATATTCCTTATTCTCGCTTTCTTTATTCAGCTCTTCATTGCGCTTTAAAATAGCTTTTATTTTTAGTAGCAATACTTCGCTGTCAAAAGGCTTGGTAATATAATCATCTGCTCCCAGCTTGTATCCCTGAATGATATCTTCCTTCATGGTTTTGGCACTCAAAAAGAAAAGAGGAACATCGGCATCAATATCACGGATCTCTTCTGCCAGCGTAAAGCCGTCCATGTGCGGCATCATCACATCTAACAGGCAGAGGTCAAATTTCTCTCTCTGAAAAGCGGCAAGGCCCAACCTTCCGTCCCTTTCAAGGGTAACATCATAATCATTCAGCTCTAAATAATTCTTCAGCACATTGCCCAGGTTGGGATCGTCTTCACATAATAAAATGTGTGGTTTATTTGCTTCCATTTATTATCAGTTTATTATAAATAATTCTTTGACGGCAAATAAAGTTAATGCTTTTGAATACATAAGCAATTTTTTGTTAAAGTGGTTCCTTTAAAACATCTGTATAAATTAATTTTAAGTTTTTTATAGCTTATAGTATATTTCAAAAAAATTTTCTATGGCAGACGCGGTAAAGTTCCTGGAAACAATACAAAACGGTTATTCTTTTAAAGGGGAAAATTATAAGATAGGCAGGGCGATGCTGGATGGTCAGGTAGTAGAAGGCGCAGATGTTTTTATCCCGTTCAAAACATTGAACAGGCACGGGTTGATAGCCGGCGCTACCGGTACCGGTAAAACAAAAACCTTACAGGTACTGGCTGAGGGTTTAAGCGATGCCGGCATACCGGTTGTATTGATGGATATAAAAGGAGATCTGAGTGGTATTGGCGCTCCCGGCGCTGCCAATGATAAAATTAATTCACGCTGCCAGCAGCTGGGCATAACCTTCGAGCCGGCTGCTTATCCTGTTGAGTTTTTAACGCTGAGCCATGAAAAAGGCACAAGGCTACGGGCTACGGTAAGCGAGTTTGGCCCTGTACTTTTTTCAAAGATCCTGGATTTAAATGATACGCAGGGCGGGCTTGTGTCAATGATATTTAAATATTGCGATGATCATAAGCTGCCGCTCCTGGACCTGAAAGATTTTATAAAAGTGATCCAGTTCGTAAGTGGGGAGGGTAAGGCTGAGCTGGAAAAGGATTATGGGAAAGTTTCTACTACTTCCACCGGAACTATTTTAAGGAAGGTAATTGAGCTGCAGCAACAGGGCGCCGACCTGTTTTTTGGCGAAAGAAGCTTTGACGTGGAAGATCTGATGCGTATCAGCAGTGATGGACGCGGTATGGTCTCTATTGTACGGGTTACCGACCTGCAGGACAGGCCCAAACTGTTTTCAACTTTTATGCTGCAGTTGCTGGCAGAGCTTTATGCCTCCAGTCCTGAGCAGGGTGATGCGGAAAAACCCAAACTGGTGCTATTTATAGATGAAGCCCACCTTATTTTTAATGAGGCCAGCGCTGCGCTGTTAAACCAGGTAGAAACTATTGTAAAGCTGATACGTTCCAAAGGGATTGGTATTTATTTCTGTACGCAAAACCCAATGGATGTACCGGCTTCTGTGTTGTCTCAATTAGGATTGAAAGTACAGCATGCCTTGCGTGCTTTTACAGCGGCCGACAGGAAGGTGATCAAACAAACGGCGGAGAATTACCCTGAAAGCGAATTTTATAAAACCGATGTATTGCTAACCCAGGTGGGTATTGGCGAGGCATTAATTACTATGCTGAATGAAAAGGGCGTTCCCACACCATTGGTGCATTGTATGTTGCGTGCACCGCAAAGCCGTATGGATGTATTATCAGAGGCTGAAATTGATGCCATAGTTAATAACTCAAGAATTGCCCGTTTTTATAATGAAACAATAGACAGTCACAGTGCCTACGAAATACTCAATCAGAAATTACAGGAAGCTGCTGACAGAAATACAGAGCTTGTAAAACAAAAAGAAGCCGCCAAAACGCAAAAGCAGGAAAAAGGTATTTTGGATAACCCTATTGTAAGAAGCGTGGCCCGTACTGCAGGTAATACCATTGTGCGTTCATTATTGGGTGCTATAGGCCTGAGCGGAGGGAGCCGAAAGAAAAAAAGCTGGTTTTAGATCTGACATAAAATGAGTTTAAACGGCGAAAGCAGGTGAATAAAGATTTTTTAATCCCGATCCTGTTATTTTTTCACCATTATTTGTAGATCAGATCTTTAGTATCTTCCCCCGTACTCACAACTAATCCCAACCCTCCATCCTTTTAAAGGTTTACCTGAAAATGGGAAACGCGCGCCAGCATTAAGTTTCAAGAGGTTTTGATGGTCGTAAAATGAGCCTTTTCCTGTAAAAACGGCTATTTTGAGGCAGCATTGATTTTCAACTAATTGATGGTTAGACCTTAAAAAACAACGAAAAGTGTTTTTTAAGTGGCTGGAGAATTAAAAATTCCCAATATCGGTTCGATGTGTTTTGAAATATGCAATTCTCAACGCCCTCGAATTTTCAGGAAGACCCTTTTAAGCTGTTGACGTTCTGACGCAGGTATGATGTTCCACACCATTGCAATTTGTTTATAAAATAATCTCCGTCAGAAATGAACATCTACAATGCTGTTTAAAGGAATGAGCACCCCTGCTTTTAGCACAATATAATGTTCGGTCAAAGACCATACAGTAGTGTGCACGGTTCGCGGGCCTTCTGCTGTATTAAAGGTGATGCTGGTTTTACTTTTAAACTCGTTACCCAGTCTTTGTGCGTATTCCAGCTTTTCCTTCCAATAACCGGTCCTGTTTTCTTCGGCTGGTATAAGGGTTAAATGAGAGATTTCCTCTTTTGGGATCAGGGTTTCAGTCATAGCTATATTTATTTTTTGTAGTTATAAGATCAGTATAAATATAAGACGTCTAAAATGCGTAACAGATATTTATGAATATGTTAAGATATGTTTTTTATAGCTTAATTGCTGGCATTATCATTGTCCTCTCCCAGGTCCAGCTTCGCCTGGGAAAAATCTTTGGGCCTGTTATAATGTAACAGCTGCTTCATTTTTCCGGCCTGTGAAAAGAAATTGTCTTTACCGGTATGCAGCTGTTTTATGGCATCCTCATATTTGCTCACTGCATTGTCGAGGTGCTTACCTACGGCATCCAGGTTATCTGTAAAGCTCACCAGTTTTTCGTACATTTTTAAGGCCCGGCTGGCTATTTCCGCGCTGTTGCGGTCATTCCTTTCCCGTTTCCATAAATCGGCAAGCAATTTTAGCGCCGCAATTAAATTGGTAGGACTTATTAACAGGATCCTCCTGTCGTAAGCATATTCCCAGAGATGGGCATCGCCTTTCAACGCAGCAAAATAAGCTGCTTCATTGGGCATAAACATCATTACAAAATCCATCGATTTATCGTAATCATCATAGGCCTTTAAATGCAGCTCATCAATATGTGCTTTTACCGAACGTACATGCGATAAAAGCTCAGCTTCCTGAATCGTCTCATCTTCTGCTTCAGCATATCTTATAAAAGCGGTTAACGACACTTTGGCGTCAATGATCACGTGCCGGTTATCCGGGTAAATGATCAGCGCATCCGGTCTCATTTTTTTACCGCTGACAGCGCTAAGCAATACGTTCCCGTTCTTATCATAAAGCTGGTATTCCATAAAGAACTCTTCGTTCTTTCGCAGGCCCGATTTGTCAAGTATCTTTTCGAGGATCATTTCTCCCCAGCGTCCCTGTGTTTTTGATTCGCTTTTTAAGGCTCGTGTAAGATTCCGGGCTTCCTGGCTTAATTGCTGGTTCAGCTGCACCAGGCTCTTTACTTCGTTTTGCAGGGAAAAACGCTCATTGCTCTCTTTGCCATAGGCCTCCTGTACCTGTTTGCTGAACTCGCGTATATGTTCACCCAGCGGCTCCAGTATGTTTTTCATATTGGTTTTATTAAGCTCTGTGAATGTGCCGGTTTTGGTTTCCAGGATTTTATTAGCTATATTTTCAAATTCTGTATTAAATTTTTTACCCAGTGTTTCAATTTCTTCCTTCTGGGTTTGCAGCTTTTCGGCTAAAGCGTTGTTGTTGGCATTTGCAGTGGCTAATTGCTGCTGAAGGGTAACCTGCTCCGCCAGCAGTTGCTCTGCCTGGATGCGAACCCTTAAAAGGTCGTTGTTCTTTTCAATAAGATGCTGTCTCGATGTATCATAAGCCGCCTTTACCGAGGCATGCTGCTGGCGGGTATGATCGAGTTCAGCGCCAATGGAAGCAATCTCTTTCCGTAGAGCAATAATGTCCTGGTCGCGCATTATTAAAGTGTTATTAGCCGCTTCCAGCCGGGCAGAAGAGCTGGCTTGTAAGGCAGCCAATGCTTTTTCCAGTTCACGCTGCCGGGCGAGGGCTTCATCTTTAGCAGCCTGTATGCCTGCTGCTGCACGGCCTTTACCTGAAAGCCAGCCGACTACCAATCCTGCTACAATGCCCGCCGATAGATATAAAATGATTTCCATACTATAAATAAACTAAATCTGATCTTAAAAATGGAAAGTAATAAGGTACTATTTCTGCTTTGATAATTATTTAACACAATAAAAACAGCTTTTGTTTTTTAAGGTGTGGTTTTTGAAAAGGTTAATAAAAAACAACAATCATCAATTTAAATTTTTTTTAATTATGAGTAAGAAAATAGCTATACTGGCCACTCATGGCTTTGAAGAAAGTGAGTTAAAATCTCCCAAGGAGCAAATAGAGCAGCAAGGCTGGGAGGCGCATATTGTAAGCCCTGAAAAGGGCAGGATCAAAGCCTGGGCAGATAAAAACTGGGGACCGGAATATGATGTAGATAAAACGCTGGATGAAGCACATGCCGGCGATTATGATGCACTTGTGCTGCCCGGTGGAGTTATTAATCCGGATAAGCTGCGCGTAAATGCCGCTGCATTAAGCTTTGTAAAAGGTTTTTTTGATCAGGGAAAGCCTGTCGCTGCTATTTGTCATGGCCCGCAAACACTCATTAATGCAGGCCTGGTGAAGGGCCGCAAAATGACTTCTGTAAAGTCCATCAGCCAGGATCTTATTAATGCCGGGGCAGATTGGGTAGATCTGGAAGTAGTTGTAGATGATGGCCTGGTAACCAGCCGCACACCAGATGATTTGCCGGCATTCAATGAAAAAATGATAGAAGAAATCAAAGAAGACGTACCTGCCTGATAGGTAAGAGGTTTTTTTGAAGCTGCGTTTAAGAGGCGCAGCTTTTTTTATTACTTCATCGCGGTAGCAAAAATGTGTAATAGTTCGGCAGTATAAAAATATTGCAGAAGTGTTAGAGCCTGTAGTTGTTCTTAGGTTACATTTGCCTAATTTAGCGCGTTAAAATACACGCTGGGTTTCTTCAGCATTAAAAAATATATTGCGAATGAAAATTACATTCTTCTCTACAAAGAGATATGATAAGGATAGTTTTACCAAAACTAATGAGCCCTATAATTTTGAGCTTGAATTTTTCGAAACCCACTTAGGGCCTCATTCAGTTGAAATGGTGAAAGATGCCACGGTGGTTTGTGTGTTTGTTAATGATAAACTGACCCGGCCCGTACTGGAAGCGCTCGCAGTTAAAAATGTAAAGGTCATAGCCCTGCGTTGTGCGGGTTTTAATAATCTGGACATAGAAGCTGCTAAAGAATTAGGCATTAAAGTGTGCCGCGTACCTGCTTACTCACCCCAAGCAGTGGCAGAACATGCGCTGGCAATGATCATGACCCTTAACCGTAAAACCCATAAGGCATACAACAGGGTACGGGAGCAGAATTTTGCTTTACAGGGCCTGTTAGGTTTTGATATTTATGGTAAAACAGTCGGGGTAATTGGTACCGGTAATATTGGTAAAGCATTTATCCGTATTATGCTGGGAATGGGTTGTAAGGTAATAGCATATGATATGTACCCCGATAAGGCGCTGGAAGCAACAGGGGTAGCTTACTATACATTGGAAGGGGTACTGCAGCAAAGTGATATTATTTCTTTACATTGCCCGCTTACGGATGATACCTTCCATCTGGTAAGAAAAGAAACGATTGACCAAATGAAAAAAGGGGTAATGATTATCAATACCGGCAGGGGAAAGCTGATCAACACCAAAGCTGCTATTGATGCTTTAAAAAGCGGACATATTGGTTATTTAGGCATTGATGTGTATGAGCAGGAAGAGCAGATATTTTTCAGAGATCTTTCCGGGGATATTATACAGGACGATATGATACAGCGCCTGATGAGCTTTCCAAATGTGCTGGTTACTGCCCACCAGGCCTTTTTTACCAAAGAAGCCCTGGAGCAGATCGCAACGGTTACCTATAACAATATTCAGTCTCTTGTCAATGGTAATGATCCCGAAACCAAAGGCGCTACGGTAGTGTAATCTTTTACCATAAAGACCATCCGCCACCCACTTTTCCTTTGGCGCCCGACGGGCGCAGGTTATACGTAAAAGTAGCCAGGAAGTATTGCCCCAGTACATTGCTGTACGAGGTTTGCAGCGTATTCTGGTTGGGGATAATATCGGTATTAATGGTCTTGTTCAGTATATCGTTGGCATATAAACGCAATACCGCCCGCTCATCTTTGAAGAAAGTAAAATTGAGGCCGGCGTTCCACATAAATATTTTCCTGAGATTGGCTGTTGGGAAGGCGTTGTTATTAATATACCGCAGCTCCGAATCAAATATTACATGCTTGATATAACGCATAATGGCTTCTATACCGATGGTTTGTTCAAAGCTGTTTTTAGGCGTAAAGAGCGGGTTGGTGTTCTTTACATTCATATACGAGAAAGAATAAGCAGGTCCCAGCTCCAGTTTGTCGTTCCAGTTAAGCCCTATGTTGCTCCATACATTGCTTATTAACCTTTGTTGGGTACTGGGCTCGTCATTATAGTAAAAAGAATTCTGACGATACTCTGTCCAGGTGCCTATATTCCACGAAAAAGTAAAGCTGCTCTTATACTTAATATCCTGGTTGAGGCCAAAATTAGCGGCTATACGTTTGCTGCCGTCAGCATTCACAGGCCGGGTGGTTTGCAGGCCGCTTTCGTCCATAGTAATACTTTGCACTACATCGTTATTGGCGATCCATGCTTCGCCCCAGCTCCATACATTCAGGTTGTTTTTAGGATTAAAGGTATTGAGGTTCATATAGACCCTGTCCATGATGGCCGGCAAAAGATTGGTGTTACCTAATCTTACCACATAAGGGTTGGTATTATTTTTTACGGGGATCATATAACTATAATCAGGCAGTACAATATCCCTGCTATAATTAACAGTCAGCTTCCGGTAAGTGATTTCAAGCTGCGGCAAAATATTATTCAGCTTTTGAACAACAGGGTCGGCGACAAAAGACAGTTGGTTATTAAACTGCTGGTATTGATAACGAACACCGGGCGTAATGGCGAGGCTTTTATATTTAAACTCAAGGCCGGTACTTAAAAAATACCGGTTGCTGTTACGCGAAAAGGCACTGCTCAGGTTATTGTTTTTGTTGTTATAACCGGCCTCTTTTTTATCAAAAGTAGTGATGTCATTTTTAAGATTTTCATATTCATATCTTGCGCCTGCCCGCAGGAAAATCTTTTTACTTAAAGGCTCCCGGTAATTGACGCCGGCAAATGCATACCAGCTCGGAACGTCTTCTGCTCTTAGCTGGCTCGTGGTACTGTCAAACTGTGCAGGGTGCAGGTATTGTATCAGCGCATCCGTATAATTATTTACATCACGCCTATTGAGGGTTACGCCCTGTGCAAATGAGAGACGCCTGCCGGTTTTATTTTTAAACAGCCGGGTTAAAGAAAAGTTCTGACGGAGGATATTATTATCTGTTCTTCCTTTAATATTCACTTCACCTGTATTTAAATTGCCTGTAAAGTTGTTGGATCCGCTTTGTGTATTCAGGCTGTGTGTTTTTTCGTTAGCCAATATGTAATTGGCAGTGGCTGTAATAGTAGTCAGCGTATCTGGCTTCAGGTTCAGGCCAATACCAAATGTATGGGTGTTGCCTTTTACAAGTGCATTATACAGGGAGCTATTGGTAATGGTCGTATCTCCATTAAAAATATGAGTCGTGTTGTTCGATTCAAGATCGGTTCGTACTTTGCCATAATAGTACTGGGCAAAAAATGCTTTTTTGTTATTAGGAGAATGATTAAGATTAAAACCCAGCCCGTTGCTGGTAGTTACACCTCCCAGGCGCGACATGCCCCCGAAATTAATACCGTTGATACTAATGTTTGACCCGAAATTGCTATTGTTGCTGTTGTTATAGCCCCCGCCGGATACCTCCCGGTTCCTTTGCAGACCACCTGTCTGCATCAGGTCGCTCCATCCAAAACCGGGCCTGTTCAGGTTATTGCTATAGCCCAGTAAACTTACCTGCAGCGTATCTCTGAACACGTTGGCAATAGCTCCCGCCTCAAACCTGTTACCATTCGTGCCTATGCCGCCGCCGCCATAAGCTTTTCCGAACATTCCTTTCTTCACCCCCTTTTTAAAAGTAAGGTTGATCACTTTTCCCACATTGTTCAGGTTATCATCGCCGCTTTCCAGCAATTCATCCTTGTCATCCGTAACCTGTATTTTATCAATAACATTGGAAGGCAGGTTCCTGGAGGCCATTTTAGGGTCGCTGCCAAAAAAGTTCTTGCCATCCACCAGTATCCTGTTCACCCGCTTCCCGTTCACCATAATATTCCCCTGCTTATCTACCTGTACCCCGGGTAGTTTCTTCAGCAGATCTTCTACCATGGCATTGGGCAGGGTTTTAAATGCATTGGCATTAAACTCTACGGTATCTTTCCTGATGATCATGGGCGGTCGCTCTGCCACTACTAAAACCTCATCAAGTTCCGTTGCAGCAGGGTGTAAAAAAATGGTGCCTAAATCAAAGCTGGCGGAATCTTTGGTAAGCTGGAACTCTTTTCTGTACACTGCGTATCCTGTAAAAGAAACAAGTACTCTGTAAGGAATATCTGTAGCGAGGCCGGGCAGCCTGAACCCGCCGTCTTCTGCGCTTAACCTGTAAGTAACCACAGAGGTGTCTGATGCCTTAAACACCGTAACTGTGGCCATATATAAGGGCTTTTGTGTAGCAGCGTCTGCAAGCTTTCCTGACAGGGATCCCTGCCCGTAAACAGGCGCAGCAGCAAACAGGGCAAATACAGTAAAAAACAGCAGATATCTCAATAGCGGGTACGATAGGATGTGCATAACTGGTAGTCGTAAGAACCATAAAAATGTTACAGGTTATGGCCTGTTTTTTATAAAAAGTTTACTTCATTGTATCGAAAGTGCGGAAATAGTGAAATAATACAGCTTTTACAGCAGTGACCCGTAATTTTGCACTCTAAAAAACTGGAATGAAGGTAATAGAGCATATAAACAGGGCGCGGGAGAAGAAGGAAACACTGGTTTCTTTTGAGATACTGCCACCGTTAAAGGGTAAAGGTATTGAAGGGGTGTATGATCATCTAGATCTGTTAATGGAGTTTAAGCCCGCATATATCAATGTTACTTACCATCGCAGTGAGCATGAGTTCCGCCAGAATCCTGATGGGTCTTTTAAAAAGGTAACCATACGAAAAAGACCCGGAACGGAAAGCATTTGTGCAGCTATTATGAATAAATATAATGTAGATACTGTTCCGCACCTTATTTGTGGTGGCTTTAGCGTTAGTGAAACCGAAGATGCGCTGATCAACCTGCAATACCTGGGTATCGACAATGTGCTGGTGCTGCGTGGTGATGCGGCTAAAAATGAAACCGCCTTTATTCCTCATCCTGATGGGCATAAATATGCGTCAGGACTTTTAAGACAGGTGGTAAACCTTAATCATGGTATTTACCTGGAAGAAGAGCTCATCAGCAGCAACAAAACTTCCTTCTGTATTGGTGTGGCGGGTTATCCCGAAAAGCATTTTGAAGCACCCAATATGCAAACCGATCTGGCATATCTGAAGGAAAAAGTAGATGCAGGTGCCGAATATATCGTTACACAAATGTTCTTCGACAATGCAAAATACTA
The DNA here is from genome assembly GCF_054779315.1 of Niabella aquatica. Lineage (NCBI taxonomy): Bacteria > Pseudomonadati > Bacteroidota > Chitinophagia > Chitinophagales > Chitinophagaceae > Niabella > Niabella aquatica. The sequence continues at coordinate 39,124 of NZ_BAAGYM010000015.1, read as the reverse complement.
TGATTTTGTAGAGGCTTGTCGTGCTAACGGCATCAATGTGCCTGTTGTGCCCGGTCTTAAGCCTATATATAATAAAAAGCAATTAACCACCTTACCCAAGATATTTTCTATTGACCTGCCGCAGGAGCTTTCTGACGAAGTTTCCAGGTGCAAAAACAATACAGATGTAGAAAAGGTAGGAGAAGAGTGGCTGCTGGAGCAAAGCCGCGACCTGAAGAAGAACGGTGTTCCCGGGCTGCATTATTACACGCTGGGCAAACCAGGAATGGTGGCTAATGTAATAAAGAAAATATAGTTTTTATATGCAATACGTGCATCTGCAATATCCTGCATGCTAAATACACCATACATCGTAAATCATATATCTTGTCCCGGAAAAAGAAAAACATAACGCTCGAAAAAGTTTTAATCGAAGACTATGCTGCCGAAGGCCGTTCGCTGGCCCGTATAGATGGTAAGGTATATTTTATAGAACAGGTTGTTCCTGGTGATATAGTAGATATACGCCTTACCAAAAATAAAAAAGACTGGGGAGAAGGCTGGCCTTTGCGTTTTCATAGCTATTCCGATAAACGGGTAGCGCCTTTTTGCAGTCATTTTGGAACCTGCGGTGGTTGCCAGTGGCAAATGCTGCCGTATGCGCTGCAGTTACAATACAAACAAAAACAGGTACAGGATAATCTGAAAAGGATAGGAAAAGTCCAATTGCCTGAAATATGGCCAATTATCGGAGCAAAAAACACAACCCGGTACCGCAATAAAATAGAATATACTTTTGGTACCGATGAATTTTTAACGAAAGAAGAATTTGCAAAACGCAAGGAAGAAGCGATGCGCACCACTTCAGGAGCAGGGAATGAGAACGGTCCCGGAGCCGCCGGCTTCCATGCCAAAGGATTTTGGGATAAAGTAGTGGACATACAAACCTGCTACCTGCAGGCAGAGCCTACTAATGATATCAGGCTGGCCATAAAAAGATTTGCCATACAAAACGGCTGGAGCTTTTACAACCTGCGGGAGCAGCACGGTTTTTTGCGTACCATGCAGGTGCGCCTTTGCGAAACAGGAGAATGGATGGCCAATATTATAGTGGGGGAGGACGACCCGGAAAAGATTGAAAGATTAATGCAGTTTGTGCTGCAGCAGTTTCCCGGTATCACCTCGCTGCTTTATACCATTAATACCAAACGGAACGACAGCCTGCACGACCTGGAGCCGGTAGTTTACCACGGCAAAGGATATGTGATAGAGAAGCTTGAAGATTTCCAGTTTAAGATCGGTCCGAAATCTTTCTTTCAAACCAATACAAGACAGGGCGAAGAATTGTATAAAGTAACGCGTGAATTTGCCGGGCTTACCGGTAAAGAAACCGTATACGACCTGTACTGCGGCACCGGCAGCATTGGTATTTTTTGCAGTGAAAATGCCTGTAAAATTATTGGCGTAGAAGTAATTGACGCAGCTATTGAAGATGCTAAAGAAAATGCAGCATTGAACAATCTTGATAAAACCCATTTTTATGCCGGCGATGTGATAAAGGTTTGCGATGATGATTTTTTCAACAATCATGGCCGCCCCGATGTAATTATCACCGATCCGCCCCGCGCGGGCATGCACGAAAAGCTGGTGCAGAAAATAAATGAAATGGCTGCGCCCACAGTAGTATACGTAAGCTGTAACCCGGCCACACAGGCCCGCGATCTGGCATTGCTGGATGAGAAATATACTGTAACGAAAATTCAGCCTGTAGACATGTTCCCGCATACGCTTCACATAGAAAATGTGGTGCAGCTGAAGCTGCGATAAGTTCCGGTATAAAGATACTCCTACAGGTTACTTGCAAGCATTTGTTTTCCTTAAATGATCTTTAGGTGCTTACAGTTATAATGCCCATTTTTACACAATGCGCGATCAGTTGCTCATTGGTATAGAAACCGAGCGCATCTTTTATCTGGCCCAATCTTTTTTCAATACTGCTAAGTCCTGAAGGTTGTATCTTTTTTGATTTCAAATAGTCCGAAATTTCCTGCTGTCTTTTTCCTTCAGCCATCAGAGATAAAATAGTTGTGTCAAACGGAGTAAACTCGTGTGCTTTTTTATACTTCACCTGATCTGCTAAAAGTCCCGGCATATGACGCTGATTATTATTCATACTGCTGATGGCTTTTAATAATTCTTTAGCATCGCCCCGGGCTTTGCGTACATAGCCATCAATTTGCAGCTGGCTAAACAAATTTTCAATAATAGCAGGTCGGCTTTCAGCAGAGAACACCAGTATTTTTAGATCAGGTTGTACATTTTGCGTTGCTTCAATGAGGGCCTCCCCTCCCGATAGTTGCTGTGGCCGGTGATCTTTATCAAAATAGAGATCTGTAATAAGCAGGTCATAAGAACTGCCCGACTGAATAGCTTTTTTAATTTTAAGTAATGCATCATCGCAATAATATACATAATCTGTATGCCCAATGCCCAGTTCCTCCAGTGTTTTTTGCACAGAAATGCTGGTGCTTTCGTGATCTTCGGCAATTAGTACTTTTTGTATCATTCGGGTCATGAAATCGGAATAAATATTTGAATGTTTAAGCCCCCGGCTGACGGGGGAGTAAAAGTAAACTGTCCGCCAATATTTTTGATACGGGTTTCCGTATTCCTGAGACCGTTGCCATACCTAAAATCTGCAGGAACTCCCTTGCCGTCATCTGTATACCGGATATTCAACCCGTTTCCGGTTTCCTCAAACCTTATCACAGCGTTCTTTGCTCCGCTGTGCTTTTTCATATTCACCAGCAGTTCCTGCAATGCACGCTTCAGCTCAGCCCGGGCACTCTCGTTCAGCCCGTTCCAGATGTGAGCGGTATTGCCAACAATAGAAATGCTTGTATGTTCGGTAGAAAAGGATTTCAGCAATTCTGCTATCTCGTTATTGAAGCTTTGCTTTGGCGTTTCTATTGTTTCATAAGAAATGTCGCGCGACTGCTCATACAAAATTTCCATATCGTCTAATAGTTGTTGCTTTTCTATTCCAGGCTGGTATTCCATTCTGGTCATTATCCGGTATAAGCCGTTTGCTACTACATCATGCACTTTTTGCGAGGTTTTTAGCTGTTGCTCTTTAAGGGCTTGCTGCTTTTGTTTCCTGTACCAGAACAACACTGCAAAAGAAAAGAGTACTATCCCGCCAATCATCACCTGCTGTGTTACAATCCGGACTTTTTTTTCTGCGTTTTCCTTTTGAAGTGCCAGGTTTTGAGATTTATGTTTTTCTGTTTCATAACGGATCAATGCAAACTGGTTTTTGGCGCTGTTGCGGGCGGTTTGCAAGCTGTCGTTTAGTGAGAGGTAACGGGCAATATATCTTTTCACCGAATTAGATGGACTTAGTACGATTAATTTTTGAAGCCCTTCCAGTTCATCACCGGGGCTGTTAAGCTGTTTTGCAATATCATACATTTTTGCAGCATACATTAGTGCTAAACCGGGCCTTGATTGGGTATAGTAATCCGATAAATGCGCATAGCTGGCATTTAAGCCCCAGTTGTCTTTTTCATTCTCTTTGACATATAGAGCTTCAAGCAATTCCGGAGCTGCATAATAACCAGAGTTCTGTAGCCACTTTGTATAAGCCATATTAGACAAAATTCGAGCGTATCTCTTATTATTGTTTTTAGTCTGCTTGATGATAGATTGATATAAAGAAATGGCTTGTTCATATTGTTGCATTTTCTGATAGCATACAGCTTTATTACTCAAAGCAACTAATTTGAGATTATCATCTTTTATAAACTCCAATGCTTTGTCATAATAGCCTATTGCTGCATCGTATTTTTTCATATTCATGCTCGTGCTACCCAGTTCATTAAAGTTGGATAAAAGGCAATGGCGATCTTTTTCTTCGTGTTCATTCAAATATTTCAATGATTGGAGCAAGTTTTCCTGACTACCAAAATAGTCTCCTGCATCAGATTGGATAATTGCCATATAAGTATAAGCCATGGCGATTTGCAAACTATCTCTGGATGAATTAGCGGCTTTATTAAAATAGTAAAATGCAGAATCGCTTTTTTTGTTGAACAATGATTCGCCTATTTTGTATTCATCAGATGTACTAATTGTAGTTTCTTCATGTGATTGATTACAAGCGGGCAAATAGCAGATAGCAATGAGTATTGTTAGGAAAGAAGGCAGTTTTGACACAAAAGTTATTTACCTTAAAAGTAAGTCAAATAATGACATATTGTGCTTTGGTATTAACTTCTTAAAAATAAGGCAAGAATTGAGCTTGCCTTATTTTTTCTATTCAACTATTTAGGATTTGAGGGTGATGATGGCGGTGTGGGAGGAATATGTTCTGTTTCCCCACCTGTATCACTCATAATGGTTATCTGTCCATTATTATTTGTTCCCGTATTATGTGTATGGCCAGGCCATAACGATAGCAAGAATGCAAGTATTAACTCTATCATTGTTTTAGAATTTAAAAAAGTAAATGAATGCTGCCACCGGTTCCGGCGCAGATGATTAGTTGTGCGGTAAGAAGCGCTTCTTACGCATTTGGGAAGTGGGGTGGGGCATCGATCGCGGAAGCCGTTAAACGCTTCCCAGGCCGGTTAATTACAACCGCTTTCAATGCCCGTGGCAACCAGTTCTGTACAGTAGTGCTCTTAGCAAGGGAGCTTTTTCTTAACTGATTGCGAAAACGAAGATCGATTGAGATAATGTGCTGGTTAACAGATTGATCCGGTAGTTTCGGTAAATTCTTGCTCGCTCCGGTAAAGTTTACGGGATTCCGGAAATTCCGTTAGTTTTAGAGAATAATCTTTGTAAATGCTTTTTATCGATTATACCAAAGCTGTACTACAGAGCTATAATACTAAACGGGAAAATGGCTCACTTTCATCGAGATTAGCTCACCCAAGCCCGGCTGAACTAAGAGACGAATGCGAGGCTGCTTTTGAAAAGCCTTACAATCACGCTGATGCTATTATTTTGAAAACTTTCTTTGGGCAGTTTAACAATAGAGACGAGGGACTGCAATGTATAAGAAACCATTCCATTGATAAATTCAGACCGCTGGTTAAATTTTTAAAAGGAGGGGTTAATGAACCGAAGAAGAAAAATGTAGATTTGATTGCCTGGCTGATCGATTTTAACCCGAGGCCTTTTGAGCTGGGGAGGGTTTACAACCCAGGTGAAGCCGGTGGAAAAATTATCGATGAAGGAACACATCCGCATGATCCGGAGAATAACGATACTGAACCTGAAATGTCATTTGGACAGTCAGCAAAACCTCAAAATGAACTATACTTGCCTGAAGCGCCGGCACTGGTTCGTGTAAAAAAGAAGCTGAATTTTAAAACAGTAGCAACTCCTGTAATGATTGCCATCGTGGTACTGGCCGGTATTTTCATTTATAAGGAAAAAGGAAATACGCTGCCAATGGGCATCTTTGCAGGCTCCCCGTTACACAACTCCGGCCATTGTATGTATTGGGCGGGCGATCATTATGAGCCCACACCCTGTACACCCAAAAGAGGAGATACTTTACTGGTTGAGCTGGATTCGGCAAAGCTGTTCCGGCTGAAGAAGATCATTCGTCCGGAAATTATAACCAAAGACGACATTGGCCGGGTGGCTTATATAAAATTAGATGGCCGGATAGAGTACTACACCGATACTGGTTTTCACCCTGTGTATACACATAAACGATTAAAGCCCTTGACAAAATTTATGTTTGATAAATACATTCTTCCACAGAAAAGGTAATTCTACTGTCCTTCCTGTTGTTGCACTTTTTAATGCTCATTCATTTTTGTATAATACGCCCAATAAATGAAACGTTATGCAATATTGCTAGTGGTATTGTTTATTGCCTGTAAAGACCCGACAGGCAATCGATACAGCAGTGCCGGCCTATATGCTACAGTGAGTAATAGTGAGCAGACAGGTTACAAAGTCATAGGCATAAAAGACGACGACACTTTTGTATTGTTCATGAACGGCAAAGAACAGGTTATAAGGCTGGCACATATAGATTGCCCCGAAAAGAAGCAACCCTTTGGAAATAAAGCAAAGCAATTTGCTTCTGATGCGTGTTTTGGAAAACAGATTTCGCTCATCCATAACAATAATTACGATCGGAATAAAAGACTGATAGCCGAAGTGATATTGAAAGACGGCAGAAATCTTAACAAAGAGCTGGTAAAGAACGGCCTGGCCTGGCATTTTAAAAGGTATTCTGATGATACCGCCTATGCAGCACTTGAAGTAGCAGCCAGGAAGAAGAGGGTTGGACTTTGGGCAGATAAAACTCCTATTGCTCCCTGGAACTGGCGGCGCAGATAAAAGTATTTAACCCGCCTTTTATTTTCCTAAAAACTACTGTTTACGGTTTCCCGTAATTTATTGGGGTAGCGCTTGTTTATTTTAGCATCAGTTACTGCTAAAATAAATGTCCTCGATATGGAAAATGATTTAAAATTAAAGCTGGAACAACTGCACCAGAGGGTAGATGCATTAAAAGACCAGATCAATACTGAAGAAGCCACCAAAAATGCTTTCGTAATGCCGTTTATACAGATAATCGGTTACGATATTTTTAATCCAACAGAAGTTATTCCTGAATTTATCTGTGATATAGGGACCAAAAAAGGAGAGAAAATAGATTATGTGATTAAGAAAGACAATGAACCCATTTTAATCATCGAGTGTAAACACTGGAAAGAGAATGCAGATGCGCACAACTCCCAGTTGCACAGGTACTACCATGTTTCCAAATCCAGGTTTGGGGTATTAACCAACGGCCATGTTTATAATTTTTATGCAGACCTGGAACGGCCCAACATTATGGACGATAAGCCTTTCTTTACTTTAGACCTTTCCAACCTGAAAGACGCTAATATCAAGATACTTGAAATGTTTACGAAGAATGGCTACAGCCTCGAAAGTATTTTAGATTCGGCAGAAGCGCTTAAATACATTAAGGCTATACGTAATGAATTTGAGAAGGAGCTCGGGGAGCCGTCAGACGACCTGGTAAAACTTTTGGTAAACAGGTTCTTTGAGAAGCCGTTGACCGCATCCCGGTTAGTTACTTTTAAAGAATATACCAAAAGGGCCATATCTAACTCCATCAGCGAGTCTATCAGCTTCCGGCTGAAAAATGCTTTAAGCATCAATGAAAAAATTCCTTCCAGGCAGGAGAATGAGGAAATGGATCCTATTGATGAAAATACTGATGCTCCTAAGTTTATCACTACTGAAGAAGAAATAGAAGGGTCACAAATCATAAAAGCCATTTTAAGAGAAGTGGTATCGGCAGCGCGGATTGCTTTTAGAGATACACAATCTTACTTTGGTATTCTGCTGGACGATAATAACCGGAAACCACTGGCGAGGTTACACTTCAATTACACCAAGAAGTACCTGGAGCTTTTTCATAAGGGAAAAGACAACGGGGAGAAAAGACTATTAGCATCCCTTGACGATATTTATAAATACAGGAAAGAGTTGTTGGCGACAATCAATAACTATCAGCAAAAAATTGAAACAGAGGAGGCCTCCAATGATAGATAAAGTATATTATGGAGAAAAGCTTTTTGATCCGAGGTGGATTGAGAAAAGAAAGCGCATTTTACACAGAGACAATAACCAATGTACTATATGTGGTAAGTCAGAAGGAAAACTGCATATTCACCATAAACAGTATCATTATATAAAGCGACTACAAAAACATGCCAACCCCTGGGATTATAACGATAGCCTCTTAACCACACTTTGTGAAAGTTGCCATAGCCGGGGCCATTACAGGTATAAAATACCCTTCAAATACATTTAATATTTTTTACGCAAAAAAAGAATTAACACAATGGGACTTTTCAACTTTTTCAAAAAGAAAGCACCAACTTCTATACAGATGCCAGACGAAACAAGGAGTACAATACTTCCTGAAATAAAAGAGGAAGATTTTATTGATGATTCGGAGCCGGCAGAGGAAAGCACTTCCACATATTCGGTAGAATTTGGATCCAAATTGCCAATTGATATTATTTATGGCTTTTTGAAAGAAGACTATGAAAATAAAGCGTACAATGATGCTTTAACGAATCCAGATAAATCTTACAAAGAAACAAACCTGGCAATCGTGCGCAGCAATTTGGAAATAAAGTTCAAGCAGGTGTTTTTGAAATATGAAGATATGCTACGCGAGATAGATTTTCATATTCATTCCCGTAGCCAGGCAGGTTTAACAGATATAGTTGAACTGCTAAAGTCGAAAAGAAACACCTACGAAAAGCATTTGGAAGAGTTACAAACTATGAAAGAAGATTTGGACAAAGAAGAAATATATATGATGGGTATTTTTAAATCGTACGAAGTAGGATTTACCCGCGGGTTGGCCTCCATATCTCTGCATAACTTAAAAATTGACAACAGTTTATGAAAATCAATTGGTGGACCAAAACAGGTTGCTTGATAACCGGATGGAATTATGAGATATTGGGAACCTGTACAGAGGCGAGCAGGAAGCAGCTAAAAAAATATTCTTCAGCGATTTTAATATTGATCATTCTTTGGGCCTTGATCGGGTATTTATTTGCCCAAAGGTATGTAGGTGCTCCCTGGTGGGGATGTATAATAGCTGCTGTTATTTTTGTTATTATCATTGTACAAATTGAGCGACAGATTATCCTTACTGTGGGAAAAAATAAATGGCTCGGCTTGTTCCGCTTTGTTATTGCTTTTATTATGGCGATACTGGGGTCGGCTATTCTGGACCAGATTATTTTCAAGGATGATATTGAGAAGAAAATGATCCAGATAGTAGACCGGCAGGTGAATGAACAATTACCTAATCGTTTAACAATTATTGATAAAAAGCTACAGGAGTTGCAGATCGAAATAGATTCGCTGGACCGGAAAAACCTGGAACTTTATGACGAGATATCCAGACGTCCAACTATCCCTACAGTTTCCAGAACAACCACAACGACACAAATGAAGCAAGCAGACGGAAGTAGTATTACCAGACCTCAAACTACTATTTCAACTACGCCAATTCCCAATCCAAAGGTGAAAGAGGCAGAGGTTAATACCCAGCATTTAGACGAGCTTCGAAAGCAAAAGGAAGCATATACACAACGTAAAATGCAGGCAGAAACGACTTTGAGGCAGGAGTTAAAAACTAAACAGGGTTTTCTTGAAGAACTAAATGCAATTATAGAAATTTTGGCGGAACGAAAAGTCGCCCTTTTCTTCTACCTGATTCTCTTCGGTTTTTTAATGTTTTTGGAATTATTTGTTGTTGTAAGTAAGATTGGAGATACCAAATCTGACTACGATCTGGTTGTGGAACATCAATTAAAACAAAAAATCAGAACATTAGATCAACTGGTAAAATAGCAATAGAAGGAAATTAAATCACTATCCGGTAAATGTTTAATCAGCATTAGCTAATCAATCAGGCGGTAATATAATTACGACAATAGCCAATAGCATTCAATTAAAATAAACTCTTACTTTATGGCATGGAGTTACAGGCGGAGGATAAAAATAATCCCGGGTGTACATTTAAACTTTAGTAAAAGTGGTATTAGTACATCTATTGGTGTTAAAGGCGCCAGTTTAACTTTAGGTAAGAAAGGAGCTTATTTAAACTCAGGCATTCCCGGATTAGGTATTTACAATAGGCAAAAACTTTCTGGAAGCAATAAGCCCGGTATAGATATAGCTCCGGAAAACTACAATCAACCAGCGCCACAATTAAATGATGCGCCCAATTTAGCGGTTGACAATATTTTTAGTGCTGATCCTCAGGAAATTACTTCCCAGGATATGCAAGGGGTTAAGGAAGCCATACTTGCAGCTCATGCACAAAGAATATTACTGAATAACGATTTACAGGACGTTCAAAGAGCCTTGTCCAAATCAAAAAATAAACTAACGGTTAGTTATCTATTTCTTTATGGACTGATCAAAAAGTCGATTTCACAAAAGATAAAGGAAAATATTTCCAGCCAAAAAATTGCAATTATTAAAATTCAGGAGGAAATTGAAAATAGTGCGGTTCGACTTGATTTTGAGTTTGAAGACGATTTTCTAAAAAGCTATAGTGGCGTCGTGGACTGTTTTAAAAGATTGTGCACTTCCAATAAAATTTGGGATGTAACAAGTGCTTATAATCAAGACAGAGTTATTGCTAGATCTGCCGCATCAACCATAGTAAATAAAAAAATGGTCCGGCTTGACATAAAAGCAATTCCTGATATTAAGTCAAACTTTAATCCACTATATTTTCAGAATGGTAATGGAGCAGACATATACTTTTATCCAAACTTTATTATTGTGTATTCGTCAAGGCAGAAATTTGCAATCATAGGGCTGAATGAACTATTGTTTAATTTCACACCAGTCCGCTTTGTGGAGACCGGAGCAGTTCCAAACGACAGCAAAATTATCGACAGAACATGGGCTAAAGTTAATAAAAATGGAACTCCGGATAAAAGGTTTAAAAACAATTATGAAATACCAATTGTGCGTTATGGTAACATTTCGCTTCAAACTCCAACCGGATTAAATGAGGAATATGAATTCAGTAATTATGAATATGCAGAAACCTTTGCCAACGCATTTTTGAATTACCAGCATGCAATCAAAACGTTACGAAATATTTGAATGATGAAACAGAAGTTTCCGCTCTGATGGGATCTTCGGCTTTCCTACCCGAACAAACATATTCTCTGTTGCAGTTTCCCGTAAAAGCAACATGCTACCCGCATATAAATTTGTATAAAGCAAAATATAATACTATATATAATGAATCGGATTTTTATATTACTACTGCTATCATTTTTCACCCAGGTTTCCTGCGCCCAAAGGGCAGTAAAGCACGTAATGAAAACTACAGACGGTGCTACTGTAAAGCTGTACAACGACTACACCTGGGAGTACAGCAGCTCGCCTTCCACTTCTTCGCGCAGTTCAGATACCGATAATTCCTCCTATAGTTCTGGCGTTGTTAGCAGCAGTAAAAAAAGCGGTACCGTTAAAAAGAAAACCACAACCCGCAAATCTGCTGGTGGCCGTGTTTATTACCGCGGGCCAAGAGGCGGCTGTTATTATTACACTGCTGGAGGTAGTAAAGTATATGTGGACAGGAGTTATTGTAATTGAGAGGAAATATTTTTTAAGGATTTGGAAGCGCAGAGCCTGCATTTTTTGTAACTTTATAGTATTAACTAATATACTTATAACGCTTAAATTTGCCTATGAACTCTGCTGCACACCCTAACAAGATACACGAAGGACGAAATGTAAAACGCTTCCGCGAAATGCTGGGCATAAAACAGGATGCATTGGCTTACGAGCTGGGCAGAGCCTGTCCTGAGCATAGCGAAGGAACATGGAACCAGCAGAAAATATCTTTATTGGAGCAAAAGGAAACAATTGATGTTCCCTTACTGCAACAGATTGCTGAGGCTTTAAAAATACCCGTGGAGGCTTTTCAGAATTTTGATGAGGAGCAGGCAATTAATCTGATTTCCAACAATGCTACTTTTGAGAATTGTCAACAGCCTGCATTTTTTAATCATCATCCTGTTTTCAATCCAATTGAAGCTGTTTTAAAAATGCATGATGAAAAAATGGCGCTTTATGAACGCATGTTGAAGGAAAAGGATGAGATGATGGCGAAGCTGGAGCAATTGATTGAAAAGAAATAATCGGAGGAAAACCTTTCTCAAGATTCGAAAATGATCACGTTGCTGGCCCTGTACTACAAATAAAACACGTTCAACACCAATTGTTTAAATAAAATCTCTTTAAAAAAGATTGCTAACCTTGTTAATTAACTTATAAGTGAATACCTTTGCATTAGAAGTATGAGATGATGAAGGATTAAAATGCACTTTTTATACGGTTCGTAAAAGCGATGCCGGAGAAAGTGAAACAGATCAATTCTTTAATAAATATGATCAGTTACCGGAATATAAGCCGGCTGTTCAGCAGTTGTTGAGTTTTATACTGGATAGTATTGGCGATGATCATGGTGCTATTGATGTTTTATTTAACAGGTTTGAGAATGAAGTAGTAGGGTTGCCTAATATAAGTAAAGTACGGGTTGGTGAAATTGTATTTTGTTATTCGGGTTTTCCGCTTCGCCTTTATGCTTTAAGAATCAAAGACCGGAAAGATCTGGTGGTGTTGTTTAATGGAGGTATAAAATCAGCTCAAACTAATCAACAAAGCGGCAGTTTAAATATCAAATGGAGGGAAGCCTGTCGGTTTGCAAAACGTATAGAAGAAGCAATAAGTACCGGGGAAATAATTGTTGATATAAAGAACCGGAAATTAATAGCATCCGATAACAGCGGTGAAATTATTTTATAAATTCAATTAAAATGAAAAGCAAGGTTGCAAAAAGGATACAGGAGGAAACCCAGGAAGAAGTGCGCATTTTTGTTCGACAATATACGGATATTGTCGTGCGTGTTAATGAGCTGCTGCAGCAAAAAGGCTATACACAGAAGGAGCTTGCCGAGCGCATGAATAAGAAGCCATCAGAAATTAATAAATGGTTAAAGGGAAATCACAACCTTACACTGAAAACAATTGCCAAACTGGAGGCCGAATTGGGTGCGCCCATTATTGAAGTGAGGAAAGCCTCGTAGAGAAAATAAATACACATTGAATTTACAGAACAGCTCCCGGATAACGCCCGGGGATCAACGCTCCGGGAACGGGGCGTTTCGCGTTTTGGGGGTGAAATAAAAATGCCCCGCAGATAGGCGAGGCGCTAAATGTTTTCACAACGGAATAATCCTTATTGTGAATTGCTTTCAGGTACAAATATAAAACAGTGTTTTTATTAATCAATACGGAAACCCGTAAACAACAGTAATATTTAATCTTAATTTTATTGGCAATAAATTGATACTGTTATGAGCAAAACGATTCTTGGACTTGATTTGGGAGCCAACTCAATAGGGTGGGCACTTATCCAGAACGATTTCGAAAATAAAGAAGGAAAAATACTCGGAATGGGCAGCCGGATTATTCCAATGACACAGGATATTAAAGATGAATTCGGGAAAGGAAATTCTGTATCCCAAACTGCAGACAGAACAAGATTCAGAAGTACACGCCGTCTGCGGGAACGCCATTTATTACGCCGTTACCGCCTGCACCGGGTATTGAATGTGCTTGGTTTTTTACCCGAACATTACGCGAATGAGCTTGATTTTGAAAACAGGTTGGGGCAGTTTGTGGAGGAAACGGAGCCCAAAATTGCCTGGAAGAAAAATAAAGAAGGAAAATTTGAATTCCTTTTTCAGCAATCTTTCCATGAAATGCTGGAAGATTTTAAAGCCAACGGCCAGGATATTAAAACACCTTATGACTGGACGATTTATTACCTGCGTAAAAAAGCCATTACCCATAAAATAAGTAAAGAAGAATTAGCATGGCTTATCTTGAATTTCAACCAAAAACGTGGATACTATCAACTGCGTGGTGAAGAGGAGGAAGAAAAAGCCAATAAACTGGTAGAATTTTATTCCTTAAAGGTGGTGGACGTGGTTCCTGATCCGGAGGTTAACAGGAAAGGAGAGATATGGTATTCTATACATTTGGAAAACGGGTGGATTTACAGGCGATCGAGTAAAATTGATTTATATGACTGGAATAATAAAATCAGGGATTTTATTGTAACGACAGAACTAAACGATGATGGCTCTGTAAAAACGGATAAAGAAGGGAACGAAAGAAGAAGTTTTCGTGCGCCTGGTGAGGAAGACTGGACATTGATTAAGAAGAAAACAGAACAGGATATTGAACACTCCGGTAAAACCGTCGGCACTTATATATACGAAAACTTACTGCTCAATCCTAAACAAAAAATAAAAGGCAAATTAGTCCGTACAATAGAACGTAAGTTTTATAAGGAAGAACTGGAAACTATACTTAAAAAACAAATTGAACTACAGTCGGAATTATTTACCGATGATTTATACAGTGATTGCGTCAGGGAATTATATCGAAATAATGAAGTGCATCAAATACAATTGAGTAAACGGGACTTTGTGCATTTGTTTGTGAATGATATTATTTTTTATCAGCGTCCTTTAAAAAGCCAAAAGTCATCCATCAACAATTGCGCCCTGGAGTACCGCGTTCATAAAGCAAAAGGTAAAGACGGAAAAGAATTTGATAAGAAGGAATACCTGAAAGCCATTCCGAAATCGCATCCGTTATATCAGGAATTTCGCATTTGGCAATGGATGTATAACCTGAAAATTTTTAGACGGGAAGATGAGGCGGATGTTACGCAAATTTATATTAATAGTGATGAAGATAGGGTTCGCTTATTTGATTTTCTGATGCAACAAAAAGAGGTTGATCATAAAAATATTATCAAATATTTATTGGAACCGCAGGGTTTGAAAGGAAAAAATTTGACGACAGAAATTTCGAAATACCGTTGGAATTACGTGTATGATAACGAAAAGGATGAATCGAAAAAATATCCGATGAACGAAACAGGGTATGAGTTACGGAGAAGATTGGCCAAAGTTGAAAATATTCCTGATGATTTTCTCACTACGGAAAAAGAGCTTCAATTATGGCATCTCATTTATTCAGTTACAGATAAAGTTGAATTTGAAAAAGCATTGCACTCCTTTGCTGCTAAACATCATCTAGACGAAAATTCTTTTGTCGAAAATTTCAGAAAATTTCCGCCGTTTAAAAGTGAGTATGGTTCTTTTTCTGAAAAGGCGATTAAAAAACTGTTGCCTTTAATGCGTACCGGCAAATATTGGAATTGGAAAAATATAGACCTGCCAACGCAAAAAAGAATTGCGAACATAATAAATGGAGAGTTTGACGAAACCATCAAAAACCGGGTACGTGAGAAAGCAGTTCAAAATCAATTGCAAACGGAAATCGATTTTCAGGGATTACCGCTATGGCTGGCACAATATGTAGTTTATGACCGGCATTCAGAAGCTGAAATTACGGGCAAATGGCAATCAATAGAAGAGCTTAAAAAATATCTGGAAGAATTCAAACAACACTCATTACGCAATCCGATTGTTGAGCAGGTAGTGATGGAAACTTTGCGTGTGGTGGGAGATATTTGGGAGAAATACGGCAGCGGTAAAAAAGATTTTTTCAATGAAATTCACGTAGAACTCGGCCGCGAAATGCGTAATACTGCCGAAGAGAGAAAACGATTGACTGCTATCGTTTCTGATAATGAAGCGACCAACTTAAGATTGAAAGAGCTTTTGATTGAGTTAAAAGAAAATTCAGACGGTAAACTGAATGTTGAAAATGTACGTCCTCATTCACCAATGCAACAGGAAGCGTTGAAAATATTTGAAGACGGGGCTTTGAGTACCTACGATGTGCCGGATGATATTTTAAAGATCAGCAAAACAGCACAACCATCCAGATCTGAATTGCAGCGATACAAGTTGTGGCTGGAACAGCGTTACCGGTCGCCTTACACAGGCAAAATAATTCCGTTGGGTAAACTATTTACATCTGAATATGAAATAGAACATATCATTCCGCAGTCGCGATATTTTGATGATAGCTTTAGCAATAAAATTATTTGTGAATCGGCAGTTAATAAACTGAAGGATAAACAACTGGGGCTTGCATTTATAAAAAAACATTCTGGCGAAATTGTACAGGATGGCGATAAGCAATTTAAAGTGCTTACAGAATCGGAGTATAAAGATTTTGTCAAAAATCATTATTCCAAAAACCAGTCCAAGAAAAGAAAACTTTTACTTGAAGAAATTCCTGATGCCATGATTGAGCGGCAACTGAATGATACACGTTACACCAGTAAATTTATTTCTAATATATTGTCAAATACTGTACGTAATGAGGGCGGAAAGGATGAAGAATTCAGAAGTAAAAATGTACTGCCCGGTAATGGTAAGATCACCCAAACACTTCGTCAGGATTGGGGATTGAATGATATTTGGAATGAATTGATACTTCCACGGTTTGAAAGAATGAACCAGTTGTCCGACTCAGACCAGTTTACATCCAAAAATACTGAAGGAAAAACTATTCCAACTGTACCATTGGAATTGTCCAAAGGTTTTCAAAAAAAGCGTATCGACCATCGACATCATGCATTAGATGCCTTGGTGATTGCCTGTGCAACCAGGGAGCATATTCAATACCTGAACAATGAAAATGCCAAATCTCAAAAATATCACCTTCAGATGGGGCTTGCACAAAAACTTCGTAAAATGGAAACGATTGAAGTATCCAAGTGGAAGAAGGCTGATAATGATGTTTGGATCAAGTCTGAAGAGAAAATAGAAAAGCGAGTGCCAAAAGACTATTTAAAACCGTGGGAAACCTTTACGCAAGATACCAAAGCTCAATTGGGCAAAATAGTGGTGAGCTTTAAACAAAACGTTCGTGTTATCAACAAAACGAGTAATAAATATGAGAAGTTTGTAGAAAAAAATGGAAAGATAACCAGTGAGCTTGTTTCTCAAACCAAAGGAGATAGTTGGGCTATCCGCAAACCGATGCATAAGGACACTGTTTCCGGAAAAATTGATTTACCACGGATAAAAGTTCCTAAAGGAAAGATGCTTACGGCAACAAGAAAGAATGTCGATTCTTCATTTGATTTGAAAATCATTGAATCTATAACTGATACAGGCATTCAAAAGATATTGAAAAACTACCTCGATTTCAAAGGTAATAACCCAGAAATTGCATTTTCACCGGAGGGGTTAGAGGAAATGAATAAAAATATAGCTCAATTTAATGACGGTAAGGCGCATCAGCCTATTTATAAAGCCCGCATTTTTGAGTTGGGAAGCAAGTTTGCGCTTGGAGAAACAGGTAATAAGAAGCACAAATATGTTGAAGCGGCAAAAGGGACGAACCTGTTTTTTGCCGTTTATGCAGATAATGATGGAAAAAGATCCTATGATACGATTCCATTGAATATTGTTATCGAAAGACAAAAGCAAGGTTTAGGCTCTGTGCCTGATACTAATGAAAAAGGACATCAGTTATTATTCTACTTATCTCCTAATGATTTGGTGTATGTGCCTACAGAAGACGAAAAGGAAGGAGATCATGGGATAGATTTCAGTAAGTTGTCGAAAGAGCAAGTAAACAGGATTTATAAAATCGTTAGTTTCACTGGGAACCGGCTATATGCTGTTCCCGTATCTGTAGCAACCGTTATTGTGAATAAATTTGAATATACGCAATTGAACAAAATTGAATTTATAAAAGATAAAGAGCTATGTTTCAAACTTGACGTGGATAGATTAGGCAACGTTTCAAAAGCATAAACTCATGCTTCTTTTTTCAACATATTATCACATCTATAACCACGCCAATGGCGATGATAATCTATTTCGGGAAGAAGAAAACTACAATTTCTTTAAAAAGAAATATCATCAGCATATTGACCCAATAGCTGAAACCATTGCCTGGTGCCTGATGCCGAACCATTTTCATCTGCTGGTAAAAATAAAAAGCGAAGAAGCGGTAGCATCAACTTTTCTAAAGTTCGGAACTTTAGAAAAGTTTGAGCAGCGCAGCGCTTTTTTAAGTAAACAGTTTTCTAATTTTTTCAGCAGTTATACTCAATCGTTTAATAAAGTTTATAAGAGACGTGGCTCTTTATTTATAAAGAATTTTAAAAGGAAGGAGGTGACCGATGATGCTTATTTGCGTAGTCTGATTCTGTACATTCATCTTAACCCTGTTAAACATGGGTTCGTAAAAGAAATGAGCAGTTGGCCCTGGAACTCATGGAAGACATTCCCCAATACCTATCCTGGGTTAACAGAACAGCTATTTACAAATCTCGAACAATACAATACCTTACATCAAGACAAGCAAATCTATTTCGAGGAATATAAGAAACTGGAGAACGACCTAATTTAAGCTATATGATCAAACGCACCCTATACTTCGGCAACCCGGCTTATCTCAAAACCAAAAACGAACAACTTTTGGTAGAGCTGGCCGATACCGGCGAGGTAAAAACAGCCGCTATCGAAGATATAGGAGTGCTGATCTTAGACCATCAGCAGATCACTATTACGCACAGCGTTATTGCCAAATTGCTGGCCAATAATGTGGCATTGATCACCTGCGATGATATTCACCTGCCTACCGGACTGATGTTGAACTTAGACGGGCATACGCTACAAAGCCAGCGCTTCCAGCTGCAGATAGAGGCTTCGGTACCGCTGAAAAAACAACTATGGCAGCAAACCGTAATAGCTAAAATTACCAACCAGGCTCATTTGCTGGCCCAATATCGTATTGCTAACAAAATATTGCTGAACCTGGCCGCCCGGGTAAAAAGCGGGGATGCGGATAATTGCGAGGCCCAGGCGGCCAACTATTACTGGAAAAATGTATTTCCCCTGTTCCCCGGCTTCAAGCGATTCCGGGAAGGAGAGCCGCCGAACAATTTATTGAATTATGGATACGCTGTTCTGCGGGCTATAGTCGCGAGAAATTTAATTGGCAGCGGGTTATTGCCTACCCTGGGCATTTTTCACCGTAACCAGTACAATGCCTATTGCCTGGCAGATGATATCATGGAGCCTTACCGGCCTTATGTGGATAAAGTAGTGTGGGAAATAGTGCGCACAAACGGCAAATTTTTGGAAATGACCCCTTCCATGAAGCAGCAGCTGTTAAGTATTCCGGCTATGGATGTAATGATTGGCGAAGAGAAAAGTCCGTTGATGAACGCGGTACAACGTACCACGGCAAGCCTGGCCAAATGTTTTGAAGGGAACAGCCGTAAGCTGTTGTATCCTGTTCTGCCATCGTCATTCAGTTAAAATGAATTTTGAACGGTTAAATGCTTATCGGATTATGTGGGTGATTGTTATGTTCGACATGCCTACCGAAACCAAAGCGGACCGCAAACGTTACGCGAAATTCCGGAAGCAGATACTGGACGACGGGTTTAATATGTTCCAGTTCAGCATGTACATCCGTCATTGCATGAGCCGTGAAAATGCTGAAGTGCATGTACAAAGAGTAAAAAAGATCCTGCCACAAAAGGGCCATATCGGCATTATGTGCATTACCGACAAGCAATTCGGACAAATGGAGATATTTAACGGTAAGGAAGCAGCAGAAGCCCTGGTGCCGGCACAGCAATTAGAATTATTTTGATATGAAAAGAGTCGATTGGTTTATATAAAAAGGAGGAAATACGATAAAAAAACGGGCGATTTAGCCCGTTTTTTTATGCTGTTGACAACCTGAAATCCTTTGCTGTTAAGGGTTTGGTCAAAACGCGTTGTCAAAGACCAAAGTTAATTTGAAATTGAAAGCAATTCACAACAAGTAGAACCGACTTTTTATCTTACCCAACGTTGTCAAAGACCAAAGTTAATTTGAAATTGAAAGCAATTCACAACCATCCGGTGGTTGACTATTTGCAAACTTTAGTTGTCAAAGACCAAAGTTAATTTGAAATTGAAAGCAATTCACAACCCGTTTTTGGGTTTGCCATACATGAGGACAGTTGTCAAAGACCAAAGTTAATTTGAAATTGAAAGCAATTCACAACTAGTGCTGCTGCTTCCGTCATTGTAAGCTCGTTGTCAAAGACCAAAGTTAATTTGAAATTGAAAGCAATTCACAACTAATGGGAACTTCTTCACTGACGCCATCGTGTTGTCAAAGACCAAAGTTAATTTGAAATTGAAAGCAATTCACAACATTCTGAATCAGAATCGTATTTAGAATCGTGTTGTCAAAGACCAAAGTTAATTTGAAATTGAAAGCAATTCACAACTGATGGATTATAAAGAATTCGAAGAGAATGGTTGTCAAAGACCAAAGTTAATTTGAAATTGAAAGCAATTCACAACGCCATGGGTTAATAACACAATCAGGCATTAGTTGTCAAAGACCAAAGTTAATTTGAAATTGAAAGCAATTCACAACAAGCTGTTTAAAAAGGTCTTAAGGAAAACCGTTGTCAAAGACCAAAGTTAATTTGAAATTGAAAGCAATTCACAACCTATTTGGGCACTTATAGACAGACCGTCACCGTTGTCAAAGACCAAAGTTAATTTGAAATTGAAAGCAATTCACAACTGGGAAGACTATGAGCTCGAAAAAGCTTTTAGTTGTCAAAGACCAAAGTTAATTTGAAATTGAAAGCAATTCACAACATTCTGAATCAGAATCGTATTTAGAATCGGTTGTCAAAGACCAAAGTTAATTTGAAATTGAAAGCAATTCACAACCATGTACTGCGTCAATGATGTATTGACCGAGTTGTCAAAGACCAAAGTTAATTTGAAATTGAAAGCAATTCACAACGCATGTTAGCCAGTCATTGGATTAAATTTTGTTGTCAAAGACCAAAGTTAATTTGAAATTGAAAGCAATTCACAACCAAAAAACTCTTGGTGGTACTATCACTGGCGTTGTCAAAGACCAAAGTTAATTTGAAATTGAAAGCAATTCACAACCAGTTTCGCTTCAAATGTGATTATTTGACTGTTGTCAAAGACCAAAGTTAATTTGAAATTGAAAGCAATTCACAACACGCCGGATTAAGCAGGCAAACGGTACTACGTTGTCAAAGACCAAAGTTAATTTGAAATTGAAAGCAATTCACAACTGAGATGGTAGATGTGTTAGATGGGAAGCCGTTGTCAAAGACCAAAGTTAATTTGAAATTGAAAGCAATTCACAACACCAAAAAGATTAAACTGTACGACAAAGTTGTTGTCAAAGACCAAAGTTAATTTGAAATTGAAAGCAATTCACAACCTTTTGAGCAGATACACGAAAACAGGGCCCGTTGTCAAAGACCAAAGTTAATTTGAAATTGAAAGCAATTCACAACTCTGCAGGCTTTGGATCAGCATTTGGCGCGTTGTCAAAGACCAAAGTTAATTTGAAATTGAAAGCAATTCACAACCAGGAATTCCGGATTAACAATACTAATTCGTTGTCAAAGACCAAAGTTAATTTGAAATTGAAAGCAATTCACAACACTACGACTTGCATCTATTGGTGTAGCTGAGTTGTCAAAGACCAAAGTTAATTTGAAATTGAAAGCAATTCACAACATCCTGCAGCTCATGCACTTGAAGGCATACGTTGTCAAAGACCAAAGTTAATTTGAAATTGAAAGCAATTCACAACCGCCCGCTTCTGTGATATATGGAATGACTAGTTGTCAAAGACCAAAGTTAATTTGAAATTGAAAGCAATTCACAACATATTCCGCAGGGAATGTAGAAGAATGGAGTTGTCAAAGACCAAAGTTAATTTGAAATTGAAAGCAATTCACAACCTGATAGCTTCTAATCCTGCAGATTTGACAAGTTGTCAAAGACCAAAGTTAATTTGAAATTGAAAGCAATTCACAACACGTAGACACATTATAAGTCTGTGGAATCCGTTGTCAAAGACCAAAGTTAATTTGAAATTGAAAGCAATTCACAACCTATTATTGAAAC
>NZ_BAAGYM010000015.1:0-17557 GCF_054779315.1 Niabella aquatica | reverse complement strand
AGTGGAATAAGAGTTGTCAAAGACCAAAGTTAATTTGAAAATTGAAAGCAATTCACAACGGCAGGCGCCATTTATGATGATAAAAAGATGTTGTCAAAGACCAAAGTTAATTTGAAATTGAAAGCAATTCACAACGCGTGTTTCTATATCTACGCCTAATTCGGTGTTGTCAAAGACCAAAGTTAATTTGAAATTGAAAGCAATTCACAACAACACACTTATAAATTATATAGACAGTAATGTTGTCAAAGACCAAAGTTAATTTGAAATTGAAAGCAATTCACAACACGTTGTGAGTCATGGCGGTAATATTAAAAGTTGTCAAAGACCAAAGTTAATTTGAAATTGAAAGCAATTCACAACACTTTGCCCATAACAGAATACTGGCATCAAGTTGTCAAAGACCAAAGTTAATTTGAAATTGAAAGCAATTCACAACGCTGGTAATGCCATTGACCTACATCACATGTTGTCAAAGACCAAAGTTAATTTGAAATTGAAAGCAATTCACAACTAATTCTTCAATTATATCTGAAACGGTTCTGTTGTCAAAGACCAAAGTTAATTTGAAATTGAAAGCAATTCACAACAAGCAGCCCTACAGCCCTACCGTAATCATAGTTGTCAAAGACCAAAGTTAATTTGAAATTGAAAGCAATTCACAACGAAAACGCTGTGAATGAAGCGCTGCTTCATGTTGTCAAAGACCAAAGTTAATTTGAAATTGAAAGCAATTCACAACTTGCCATGATTGATAAAGTATAAGCAGATGGTTGTCAAAGACCAAAGTTAATTTGAAATTGAAAGCAATTCACAACCCAAGACATGAAAGGATTGCTGACAATAACGTTGTCAAAGACCAAAGTTAATTTGAAATTGAAAGCAATTCACAACATATCTGTTGAGGCCTCTGTAGACCATTTAGTTGTCAAAGACCAAAGGTACTTTAAGATTGAAAGCAATTCACAACATTAACTGACCAGCTAATTCAAACCACCACGTTGTCAAAGACCAAAGGTACTTTAAGATTGAAAGCAATTCACAACACATAACCACCAAAACCTGATGCTTTATTAGTTGTCAAAGACCAAAGGTACTTTAAGATTGAAAGCAATTCACAACAGTACCGGTTATATCTTGTATTATAAGCTAGTTGTCAAAGATCAAAGGTACTCAATGGATGAAAGCAATTCACAACAGTTACTAAGGATGACAAAGGATTGTGGGTGTTGTCAAAGACCAAAGTTAATCGAAGATTGAAAGCAATTCACAACGCAAGGTGATAGAATAAGAGTGCTGGACTCGTTGTCAAAGACCAAAGTTAATTTGAAATTGAATTGAAGCGGAGCGGAAATCATTGATACCAAATAAAACCCTAGCAAGGGGTAACTAAAAAGCATCATCAATAAAGCAATTCACAACAGAAAAGAAGTGGTACCTCTAAATTAAACGTAGTTAAAATCGTTAAAGATTTAACATGTTTAGGTCTTAAAGAAGTTAAAGAATTAGTTGATGGTGCTCCAAAACCAATTAAAGAAAGTGTTTCTAAGCAGAAGCTGACGAAATTGCAGCTAAACTAAAATAGGCAGATGCCGGGGTTTTTGTTTTACAATATTCCTGTTAGCCTGTAATTATTTTATAAAATGTATTTTTGGTACAAAAAAGAACAAGCCTCTTTAAACCAATGAGTGTCATGAAAAAAATCAACTACCTGTTATTTGCATGTATAATGTTTGCTACTGCCACAGTTGCCCAAGTTCCTAACAGCGAAAATTTCGATGGAATACCTACTGACGGCAATTGGAGTTCGTGGTCTGCAACGAATACAGTCGTAACTGTAAACGACTGGCTATTGTCTGCAGTGTTGTCGAATGGAAGTTTGGACCCCGATGGCGGAGTCGATTTTACCAATAATTCTACAATTGCATCGATGTCTTCGAGTCCAGCTGATGGCGTAGCTTATCTATGGGGCGGTGTAACAGCTTTAATGTCGTTAAAACCTGTATCGGGCAGCGCGTTTCAGTTATTATCCATAAGAGTAGAGCAAGGTGATTTTCCGGCTGTATGTCGTGTGCTTGG
Organism: Niabella aquatica; assembly: GCF_054779315.1. Classification (NCBI taxonomy): domain Bacteria; kingdom Pseudomonadati; phylum Bacteroidota; class Chitinophagia; order Chitinophagales; family Chitinophagaceae; genus Niabella; species Niabella aquatica. The sequence goes on along the minus strand of NZ_BAAGYM010000015.1, from coordinate 15,478 downwards.
ATATAAAAACGGCTCGATTGTAGCAACATCCGAGTCTTTTACTGCCGGAAATGACGATGGCGGCACATTAGTAACTTTAGGCGGCGCAACATGGGGCAATATTGATGAATTCAGAATAGAACGTATAAGCGGTGGAACTGGCACGGAAGGCGATTACTTTGATATTTTTTTAGATGATGTAAATGTTACAGCCCCTATTGCATTGCCTGTAAATTTTGGGATAATCGAGGCATCTTTACAAGGTAATCAATTGCAGGTAAACTGGACAACTCTACATGAAGCCAACAACGATTATTTTGAAGTTCAGGCTTCTAAAAACGGAATAGATTTTAATACAATGGCAACGGTAAAATCTCAAGCCGGCATTGCTTCAACATCGTCTTTGCAATATGTTGTTAATGTAAATATGAGCAATTTTTTGTTTTTGGGAATGCCCGCGTTGTTGTTAGGTTTTGCAGGTGTAGGAGTTGCCGGCAAAAATCGTAAAAAATATAGGTTGATGTTGGCGTTAGGGATTGCCTGTATACTTGCAGCTTGTGCTAAAGAAACTGCCAATACAAAAATATATGAAGACGATATATATGTGCGCATTGCACAAACAGATATCGACGGTACAACATCGTATTCTAAAATTGTAAAAGTTATACAATAGGGTTGTCAAAGACAAAAGTTAATTTGAAATTGAATTGGAGCGGAGCGGAAATCATTGATACCAAATAAACCCCCTGCAAGGGGTAACTAAAAAGCAGCATCAATAAAGCAATTCGAAGAGGAACTTTCTTTTCATCAGGATAAGAAGACTTTAGTTCCGGTCTGCAAGACCTCCCCTAAAAATCACCCATATCCGCCAGCTCGGCTTTCATTAAAAAAACATTGTAAGGCATCCACATCGACATCAGGAAGTAAAGGTTATCGCCGGAGGCAGACAATGGGTGGAAATAGGAACCATACAATTGAGCGTATTGGTTACCGGAAGCCAGCTCGTAGGGGCCGCTCCAAGGGCCGGTAATATTTTCCGCCGTTCGCATGGTGATATTATAGCGGGTTTCATTAAAATAAGCAATGATCCATTTTTTATGTGGGGTATTGTAAATAAAAGACAACTCTCCTACTTTATCGTTAATGATGATGCTGGCATTGGACTCATCGCCAGCTATCCAATTACCGCTGGCACTGTTCCAGTATTCATATTGGCCAGGGTTTTCAATATCGGCCTCTTTAAACCGGGCTAAATAAGCGGGGTTATTCCTGCCCGCGTGCGTACCTATCATGTACACATACCCGTCTTTTTTAAAATAACCCGCCATACCAAAATGGCTGTTTGCGGGGAATACTACCGTTTCGCACTTTTTCCATGTCTGGCCCTTATCTACCGATTTGTACAACCCCGAATAGTTGGTAATCCAGCCTGTCCAGTTTTTTATATTGAAATAATGCACATAATCGGCGCCATTGGCCCGGATGGCTGCAGAAGGTATGGAGGTGAGGTTGCCATTGCCCGACTGATCTTTGCCGCCGGGAACAAGCTCCCGGGCATTGCCTGCATTGTCGGTTGCCATGCTGCTGAAGGTAAGCCCGTCGTCCAGCTGGTTATCAGCAGAAAATGCCAGTACATTAGAACGCCAGCTACCGCCATTGGGTCCCGGATTGCCTGCGTTGGGAACAAAATCCTGCCCAAACGTGTCGCCAAAAAATATCCCGTAGGTTTGGGGTTCCATTTCCCAGATGATCCCCAGGTCGGTTCCGCCCACATTCCATTTGCCGGCAGTATTATTCGGGTTGGGTAAGGTCTCGTTGGCCAGCGGCCGGCCGGTCACGCGCGCAATACGGTTTACTTTTCGTATAAAAAATCCCCAACGGTTGTCTACGTTCAAACTCAGCTGGTTCGAAGCATTTCCGTCAGTATAATATGCTTTTAGCAGCAGCTTGAAAGATTCCGGGTCCGATGCCTGGATGGGGTAGCTGAAAGTATAAGCGGACGATAGTTCCTGGCGGCTTATTTTTTGAGAGTAGCTGTTTCCCCCGCTTTTTATAACCGAGATATAATCAATATTGCTGATGTTTTTGAAACTTAAAACCGTAGCTACTTTTTTTGTTTGCTTATCTGGAATAAGGTTGGTTTCGGCTGCAGTAATCTCATCTGCCGGCACAAACACATCTTTATGTTCGCTGTCTTTTTTACAGGCAATTAACAGGAAAAGAAAGCATATAAAAACAGTATGAAGCTTATGCTTTCTATTACTAACAGTGTTTATATCCTTTCTTTTTAACATCGCTAATATCCCGGGTTTTGTGTGTAATTACCTTTGGCCCAATTGATCTGGGGCTGAGGTATGGGGAAAAACTCATCGCGGCCCGCAGTAAATTTGGCCACATTGAACCAGGAGAACCGGGTTTTTTCAACTGCAAAATAGTCATTCATTGTTTTCTCTAAAATTCCCCAGCGCTGCAGGTCAAAGAAACGGCGCCCTTCTCCTGCCATCTCCAAACGGTTCTCCCACTGCATCGCTTTCCAGGCAAAATCTTTCGTCCAGGTGCAGTTCACGCCGGGTTTATAGGTTTCTATCTTATAATTCAAAACAGGCGATCCATCGGCTTTTTTTAACCGGCCGGTACTGCTGGCCGCCCGCTGGCGGATTTTATTGATAGGTTCCAAAGCCTCCATGTGCCGGTCGAGCTGGATCAGCACTTCGGCTTTCCATAACAATACTTCGTCATACCGGATCATTCTTTTGTTCATGGAGTTGAACTGCCAGCCATCGTACAATAAACAACCGCAATTGGGACGGGGAAGCTCTTTAATAGATTTGAAATAGCCATATTCTGCTGCATTGCGAACCCCTTTATTTTCAAAAATAAGATTGGGATCATATTTCCACGGCAGTCCCGGCGCCGCTATGGTATGGCTGAACCTGGGATCGAAAGTATTATTGCCGAAATAGGCACCGGCACCATCGGCATAGCTGCCATTATTGTAAGTATCGAATAAAGGCAGCCCGTCGGCGCCGGTTTTAAACGCATTACCCATTGAATAGCTTATATGGTGAAACCCGCAGCAGGTAAAGCCTCCCCATTGAAACGGATGGTTCAGCCCTTCACCCCTGTTTATTTTTCCTCCTGTAGAGCTGCCGTCGTTAATAGAATACTGTATTTCCCAGATAGACTCTTTGGTTTTATTGTCAAACTCTACCTCGAAATTGTCAGAGAAATCAGCTTGTAATCCCACTTTCGCTCCTTCCTGGGCGGTTAACTTGTTCAGATAGGTCAGTGCCTCAGATAACCGTTCTTTGTTGATGTTTACTACCTTGTGCATATCATCCTGCTCATAAGCCATAAACATAAGGATTCTGGCCACCATGGCAGTAGCAGCGTTTTTATCCACCCTGCCTTTTTCGGGCTGGGTGTCGGGCAGGCGGCTTTCGGCATCTTTGAAATCATTTAAAATTTTTTCCCACAAATACTGGTCGTTGGGCTGGCCCTTATCCCGGTTAGGAACCGCTTCAAACTCCGCAGTAGAGCCAACCACATTTTCATCAATGTAAGGAATGTATTTAAAGAACTCTTTCAACCTGAAATGCACAAAGGCCCGGATGAATTTCATTTCACCAATGCGAACACTTTTATTAGGGAAATCTGCATCAGCAACCAGCTGCAGCTTTTGTATTGCTGTATTGCATCGCTGAATGATCTGGTAAGATACATACCAGGGATAATCGAGTGGCCATCCGTTAGGGTTCAGGCCAACAAAGGTCTCCATATTGTGCCAGCCATCTCCATCCCAGGTGCCGCCACCACCTTTGTAGGAGTCATCGGCCCGCATAGACCCCGACCACCAGGGAGAGAAGGGAGAATCGAAGGAAGGTATATCGGTCATTCTTGCATACGCAGCGGTAACAAACCCATCCATATCTTCAGGCTTGTTCAGCAGGTTTTCATCTAACACCTGCTTGGGCTTAACATCCAGATACCTGTCGCAGCCTGCAAATAGCAATATGAAAAGAAGGGGAGATAAAAGGTATTTAAACTTATTCATTGCAATAATAATTTTAGAATGTAACATTAAGTCCAAGTGTGTAAAAAGCGGGAGTCAGGTAACCATAATTCGGCATCTCCGGATCAAAGCTGGTAAACCGGTCTTTTCCCCGGTTTTTTTTCATTGTTAAAATATTTCTTGCGGATGCATATACCCTGAAATATTGCATTCTCATCCGTCCGGATAATGCTTTAGGAAGCGTATAGCCCAGCTCTATATTTCTCAGCTTCATGTAGGAACCGTTTTCCACAAAATAACTCGACATACGGATTTCCGCATTTTGGTTGGAGTTGGATATGGCAGGAATATCCGCTTGCTGGTTATCAAAATACCAGGCGTCTAAAATTCTTACAGGGTGATTTTTTTGGGAAGGCACACTTACATTCCACAAATCAGATTCATATTTCCAGCTGTTCAGTACTTTGTTGCCAAAAACGCCCTGGAAAAATACATTCATATCAAAATGATGATAGTTAAAATCAAAAGTGATACCACCAAAAAATTTAGGATCTAATACACCTATATAATCCCTGTCGTTCAGCTCTTCGATTTTCCCGTTACCATCCAGGTCTTTATATCGGATACGCCCAATAGCTTTACCGGTTTGCTGAGCATGATTATCTACCTCCTCCTGCGTTTTGAAAATGCCGTCTGCCACTAATCCATATAAAATATTGGGTGTTTTGCCAATAACATTGTCTTCTTTTCCATTTCCCGGGTATTTGTTGATTACGTTTTCAGGTATACTGAGGATACGGGTTTTATAGGTGCCCACATTAGCCGAAATGGAATACTGAAATTTATTATTGGTATTGTCTTTATACCCGATTTCCAGTTCAATACCCTTGCTGTTCATATCGGCACCGTTGATCCATGGTTCGCCGCCTTCTCCCATCGCAGCTATATAGGGCGTTTGTACCAATATATCGGATGTCTTTTTAAAGTAGTAATCAAAAGAGCCGTTTAAGCGATAGTTAAAGAGGCTGAAATCGATGCCCAGATCTGTTTGTGTGGTTGTTTCCCATTTAAGGTCGGGATTGCCCAGCCAGGTTCTTCTGTAACCGGAATACAGCGCCCCGGTTTCATTTCCTAATATTGGATAGGATGTGCCGAAGTAGTCGGTTGTAAACGGTGTGGATGTGTAGCCGCGGGGCAGCCCCTGTACACTACCATTGGCACCCCAGCTGGCCCGTATTTTAAGATCGGAGATGAAGGCCGCCTCTTTCATAAAGTTTTCCTGGCTGATCCTCCAGCCGGCCGAGAACGCAGGAAAAACGGCATACCGGTGATTGATACCAAACAGTGATGATCCATCCCGGCGTAATGTAGCAGAGAAGAGATACCGCTGATCAAACGCATAATTGGCTTTGCCGAAAAGAGAGTAATACACATATTCATCTGCCGAGCTGCCTAACGAATATTTTTCGCCCGTTGTTATTCCCAGGTGGGCAAAATTGCGATCTTCGAGATATACTCCTTCTCTTCTTGCCGAAAAACCTTCCTGTACAAAACGGGTAAACTCAACACCGCCCACCGCATTAAAGCTGTGCTTTCCTTTATTGAGGTTGTAAGATAAAGTGTTCGTCCATACATAGCTTAAGGAGTGCGACTGGCCGTTACCCACATAATTTTCTCCGTTACTGTTTCTTCCACCGGTTTCTGACCATTTCTTGTCAAGCGTACGGTTGTATGCATTACCGTAATCTACGCCAAACTGTGTACGGGCCGATATGCCTTTCCATATATCCAGGTCTGCAAAAACGTTACCTATGATTTTTACAAAATGGTTGATATTATCCTTGTTATCGGTGAGTACACGTACCGGGTTGGTAAAATCATCAAATCCTGCTGCCCCGGCCCAGTTCCCGTTTATATCGCGCACGGGCACAGCAGGCGGATCTATTAACGCCCAGCGCAGTTGCGGGCTAAACGCAGAATTATTTGGATCATTCGCATCCCTGTATTGCAGGTAAGATATGGCCAGGTTTTCACCCACTTTTAAACGATTGTTCAGAAGGCTGTATTCTGTATTGGTGCGTATGGAATATTTCCTGAAAAAAGTATGTATCTGCGTACCTTCATTATTGAAGTATCCCAGCGAAAACAGGCTTTTCGACCGGTCAGTTCCCTTAGATACCGTTACCTGGTGCTCTGTCATAGTTGCCGGCTGAAGAATTTCATCCAGCCAGTTGGTATTAGAGCCCCTTACTGTTTTATCGGCATTGAGCCATTCGGCTGGTTTTACGGCATCCAGCACAGCCATTCCGTTGGCATCCCGGTGCCATGTAAAATCGTAGGTTTGCGGCAACGTCATCGGAATATTATATACCTTTTCATCATAAGCATAAGCTCTGAACATAGCCTCCCCATACTGCTCTGCATTCATTAAAGTAGGCTTGTTAATCACTTTGCTTAATGCCAGGCTACCAGAGTATTCAACCTTCGTCTGCCCCATTTTTGCCTTTTTGGTCTGGATCAATATTACCCCACCCGACGCCCTGGCACCATAAATACTGGCGGATGCGGCATCTTTTAATACCTGCATAGATTCTATATCAGCTGCATTGATATCCCGGAGATTTAAATTCTCCGTAGGCATACCGTCTAATACGATCAGCGGTCTTACACTTCCCGACAAAGAAGAAAGTCCCCTTATCTGTACGTTCACGCCTTCTGCCGGGTTTCCGCCATTAGTAGTAATGTGCACGCCTGCAAGTTTCCCCTGCAATGATTTCATGGCATTTGCAGAGGGGTTCTTAGCAATGTCGGTGCTGGTAGCCATAGCTATAGCACCTGTAAGATCTTTTTTCCTTTGTACCATATAGCCTACATACACTTCCTCAAGCAGGGTTACCTCATTTTCCATGGCCACGTCAACTACAGATAAACCGGTTACCGGTCTTTCTTCCGGCTTTTTTCCGGCATAGGTGAAAACAAGCACATCATTGTCTGAAGTAACGCTTATTTCGTATACTCCCGCACTATTGGTAGTGGTACCTGCATCGGTACCTTTTATTGTTACATTTACACCGGTAAGAGGGATCCCGGTTTCTTTATCCGTGACAGTACCTCTGACTACCCTGTCCTGGTACAACTTTCCGGGGTTGCCGGATACATGCAAATAAAGCACCTGACAAAAAAGGAAGCAGGCTAAGATCATTTTGCATTGAGCGCTGATTGTTTTTTTCTTCATATGAACGATAGTTATAATAGTTTTAGATTAATACTATATTATTTAAGCGTTTAAGCGTTCTTATCCATTATTTCTTTAATCTATTACGTACAACCCTGCAAAAACCTCTGTTCCCATTGTAATTTTTTTTTATTATAAATCCCGGCAGGTGTATACCATCTTGCTGCCGGTCATAAAACGCAATAGCTACGAACGGCCGGAACTAACTAAAAAGCAACGTCAGTCTGATGTGAGCTTATCGAACTGACGAAGGCTAACTTCTTGATTGTTTATATTCGTCGGGCTCAATATGACAATCAGGGAGACTTTTGGTCAGCCTCCAAAATATCGCCATATACTAAATATTATGCACTAACCTAACGGGCAAGCCCATTACTTTTGCAGGCTTTTACGGGCCTCATTTTTTTATCTTTTTAATGAATGCATCCGGTGCTAACGGGCTAACCCCGAAAACAAAAGTATTTCCTTGTTTAAAGGGCGCTTTCAGCTCAAAATTTTCAAAAGAAATACCGCCTGGAATGGGCGACCGGCTTGCCCAGTAGGTATACCTGCCATTGACCAGCCCCTCCAGGTTCTTATCGGTGTGCTTACTGTACCAGTACTGCGTGGCTTTTTTACCATAATATTTCCAGTGGTCCCGGGTTCCTGCCACATATACCGCTTTTGCAGGGTCTTTTTCGTCAGGAGCAGCAATAAACCAGGCACATCCTTTTTTATCGGTTACAAAGTCACTTGCGGGGAAATGAGCATGTGGCGTAAATGCATCTCCGGTGTAATCCGGCCACAGTTTTCCTGAAACAATTGCTTCTGATTTTAAATAGACTTTTCTCAACCGTGCATAATTGCCCATGGTGGCAGTAACAATAAAGTTGGTCAGCTCTTTAGAACCGGCTGAAGTATAGGTTGTGATTTCAACCTCGTACGGCTGGTTCTCATAAAACCTGAGCCGGGTATAAACCTTCGCGCCATTTTCAAACTCTTCTGAAAAAACAAAAACGGTCAGGGTTTCATATCCATTGATTTTTTCGATGGTACCGCTTGCCGGCAGATTTTCAGGGGCCGGAGTAGCACCCAGGGAATCGTTGGCACTCCAGAACCTTTTCCCTCTTGTATTATCCAGCTTGCTCATCTCCAGCTCTGAAAGCCCCCGGTTGACATCGCCTTTCGCTATAGGCTCAAATGCTATGAAATTCATGACATTTCCTGCCTGATGGCCCAGGTAAGGCGTATAAATGCGCAGCAGCCCTCTTGGTCCGGGCATGGGCGATAATCCAACCTGGATACCTTTGGCATGTCCCCAAACCGGTTGTGCCGGTACACCCTGTGCCGGCTGTAACCATAAACTACCTGTCTTTGGTGGGGCAAGCGCCTTCCAATCCTGTGCTTTTGCGGTAATACACAGCAATAAAAAAAATACGTTTAAAACAAATACTGTAAATCTCTTCATTTCAACCACAGTTTTATTTTCCAATCGTTGGTCCGTCTGTATTCACCAGCTCCGGTATTCTATCGTTCACAGGTGGCAGGGCCGGAAACGGCGCGTGGGGCTCGACCTGGTACCAGTAAGCCACGGTATAATAATTGTCTGAGCGGTGATTGGCATGCCCGTGCTCAATCGTCATCTTGATAGATTTATTAAAAACAACCGGCGACTCCGAATGGTACCGGTAAACCGTCCATTGTGCGCCACGGTCATCACCGCCATTCTGAGGGTTACCGTATTCGCTGTATGCAAAAGTGGGTTTAGCATGGCCAAAAGGGCTGATGCCGCATCCACCATAGCACCAGGCCCCCAGGTAGTAATCTTCGGCGCCCGTGCCATGTATCTTTGGTTTTTTGGCACCATCTATAAAGATCATTTCATCGCCTTCTCCCCACCAATCGCCCTGGTTTTGAATAATGCTGTGTGTAACACCTACAAAATGACCTTTGCCCTCTGCTTCCAGGATGACATAATTTGCCTCGCCTGTGGTATTTTCTTTATTGTTAATATGCGGATCTCCATTGTATTTCCATTCGCTGGTCCATCCTTTGGTAGGGGTGGCCTGCCGGTACTGGGCGTGGAAGTAGGCAATATTTTCCGGCAATGTTTTATGTTTTTCCCAATCAATATTGTAATAAAAAGCATCTATTTCCTGGCTTCCTTCGTTCGTAACGGTAATTTTCGCTGATTTCCTGAAGGGCATTTCAAACGAGCTGTTCAGGGCACGCTGTGAGCCCACAGAAAGAAATTTAGATTCATACAAAAAGTACTTGCCCAAGCCCAGGCCAAAAAAATCGCCGATAGGCGCTTCCACACTGGGGGTTTCTTCACCGTCCCAATACATACGAAGCACAATTTTTTTCAGATGCTGCGGTTCGTTGCTGGCAATGGTTATCCAGATATGTTTTATGATCCCGGGCCCTGTTACTTCGCCAATGGTTCGGGTATTGCCTGGTTTGATCTTATTCTTCCAGTTTCCATCATCATTTGCGCCTGCCATGTCATAACTTGATATTCTTTCAGACGAATAATCACGGAGCTGCCAGATTTGCTGGGCAAAAGCCTGCTGAAATGATAACGACAAAAACATTGCGATGCCAAGGAAGGAAAGGATCTTATTCATTTTTTTAGAACTTTTTTATATGATGAAAGTGATTGCTTTTGAACTGATTTGCTATACAGGATAGCCCTGTTTAAATAATTCAGACCTGATGAACTGCTTTGCTTTAACAATATGATCACTTATTGTGGAAGGCGATACGTGTAAAATTTCACCCGCCTCTTCATAGCTCTTTTGCTCCAGCTTACACAACTCAAAAACCCGCTTTCTTTTTGGCGGAAGCTTGCTGACAACTTCTTCTATTTCCACCAGGCAATCTTCCGGGAACATTGTATTATTATCAGTATGATTGTCTGAAAAAGTGGTAAAGGCAAACCGTTGCTTTCTGCCAAGGCTCCGGTAATGATCCACTATCATGTTATGCCCGATCCTGTACATATACGTTTTTAACGAAGCGTCAGCTTTAATACATTTCCGGCGCACCCATATTTTCATAAACACATCCTGCACAATATCCTTTACCACTTCCTGAGAATCAATAAGGAGCAGCAGTTTCCTGAATAAAACCTGCTGGTAGTCTTTGTACAGCCGGCAAAAAGACACCCTGTCTAACTCATTATACACATTTGTTTTAAGTAGCGTCATGTGATAATTCCTTTTTATAACCTCCCTGAATTTTTAACCCCGATTTTTCAGCAACCGAAAATCTCTATACATGCCCGAAGAAGAACCTGTTTTTGCCAAATAAAAACCACTTTATCTTGCTTAATCGTTTGAGCTATTTAAAGATATTATACTCCTAACTACAGCAAGCACAATGCAAAATAAGCTTAATCGTTTAATCATCCAAATTTTTCATTTATCAAATCAATTTGCCACATAGCACCAGGGAGTTATCTTTGCCGGATGAGTTTTTATTACAAACCTGCAGAAAAGTTTCCCCCTGCAGTGAAGAACCTGATCATTATTAATGTGCTGGTATGGGTAGCACAGCTGATTTTTGATAACAGATTAGGCGTTGTCTTTACAGATGGAGGTTTTGAGGGTGCTTTTACAGCTAAGATCGGCCTGTGGCCGATTGACAGTGAATACTTCAGGCCCTGGCAGATTGTTACGCACATGTTTGCTCATGCTGCTTCGGGCCCGTATCTGTTCTTTCATATCTTATTCAACATGTTTGCTTTATGGATGTTTGGCCGGATACTGGAAAACGTGTGGGGATCTAAAAGGTTTTTGATCTTCTATATGATCTGCGGGCTGGGTGCGGCGGCGCTGCATTTGGCAGTGCAGCATATTACAGGACAGGGCAGCCTGGCAATAGGAGCTTCCGGTGCTGTATTTGGTGTGTTGGTGGCGTTTGCCATGACCTTTCCTAATACGGAGCTTTATTTAATGTTTATTCCAATTCCTATCAAAGCGAAGTGGGCGGTATTAGGTTTGGTTGCAATTGATCTTTTTGGCGGCTTTTCTACCAGGAGCGGTGATAGCATTGCGCATTTTGCCCATTTAGGCGGCGCGCTTACCGGTTTTATTTTATTAAAATTATGGAACAAAAATAACCGGAGAACGTTATATTAGATGACGGCAAAAATAGCCAGGCAGGGCCGGTGTAAAAGGGAATGGATACCGGTACCTTTCATGGTTTGACGGTGAAAAATGAAAAATCTGCTAAAACTGGAATGAATGGCGGTTTCTGAAAGAAATTTTGATACGAGGTTGTCTTATGGAAGCAGGGTAAACCCATTAGTGGTTTTAATTGCTATTGCTATGATCATTTTTGTAGTGCTTACGTTTTTCAGGGCGTTGACTTATGTAAGGCTTCCTGCCGGAAGCGATGTAACAGGGGTTTTTAACAAAAATGTACTTAGCTGGTTTGCGTTGCCGGGCGACCTGGAAATGGCATTAACCAGGCCCTGGACGGTATTGAGCTATGCCTTTGTTCATACCAATATCTGGCAGTTATTTGCCAGCCTTATCTGGCTTTGGTGTTTCGGGTATATTTTAATTGATCTCACCGGGTTTAAAAAAATTGTTCCGGTATTTTTGTATGGCACAGTTATCGGGGCTGCCGCTTTCCTGGCAGCGCGGAGCTTGATGCCATTGGCAGGAGCCGGCGATTCGCAGTATTTTTTAGGCGGGGGAGCGGCGGTATTGGCCGTTTGTGCGGCAGCAACCACCATTTCGCCTAATTATAAGATTCTGCCCATGCTGAGTGGGGGCTTTTCCCTCTGGATATTATCTATCGTTTACCTGGCGATAGACATGGCCACCCTTCCGGCCCATAACCCGGCGCTATACATTTCACATCTGGCCGGTGCTTTAACAGGTTTTTTATTTATTTTTCTTTTAAGAAAAGGAATGGATGGAAGCGAGTGGATGAATAACTTATACGATTGGTTTACGAACCTGTTTAATCCCTCAAAGCCTTATCAAACAGGAAGTCAGATAAAATCCACCCTTTTTTATAATGCAGCTAAAAATCCTTTTTCAAAAACGGCCAAACTTACACAGCAAAGGCTGGATGAAATACTTGATAAGATCAATCAGCAGGGGTATGATCAACTTTCTGCTGATGAAAAAGAATTTTTAAAAAGGGCCAGTAACGAAGATCTGAGGGAAAAGTAAAAGGTATACTTATGTGCCGGTTTTTATTTTGCTTCTCTATCTTCCGGTTGCCAATTACAGTATGGGAATTTTTGCAAGAATAAGCAATCGGGTATTGTTTGTGATAAACATTATCGTAGCAGGGGCCTTTTTACTGGCTTGCATTACTCCTCATACCAGCCCCGAGAACTGGCCGCTGGTTGCTCTGATCAGCCTTGCCTTTCCATTTTTACTCATCCTGGTTATTGTTTTTTTAGTATGGTGGTTACTGGTGCGCCGGAAATGGGCCTTGCTATCAGGGATTGTCTTAATATTAGGCAGTGGTGAGATCACTGATTTTTTTGCTTTTAAATTTTATGCCTCGTTTAAAGAGTCTAAAAATGAAGGAACCATAAGGATCGCTACCTGGAATGTGGCCCGCTTTATTGAAATGGTAAGAAATAACAATATGGGCAGCCAGACCCGGTATAAAATGCTGAAGCAGATCGGCCAGGTAAATGCAGACATTCTTTGCTTCCAGGAGTTTTCTTCATCTATAAATCCTGACTGGTATAACAATATAGTCGCCGTAAGCAAAGGCCTGGGTTATCCTTATTATTATTTTCATCACGATCTGGATGGTGACCGTTTATTTAATGGTAACGTTATTTTCAGCCGGTTTCCTATAGTGGATACAGGCATGGTGCGTTTTCCCAGGCCCACACTGCCCGAAGCTATTGTATTTGCAGATATTAAAGTGGGCAAAAAGCTTATCAGGGTGCATACAACACATTTACAATCCAACCAGTTCAGAAAGGAAGATCTTTCTAAAATTCAGGAAATAAAAGGAGGCAAAGGAAATATATTAAGCAATACCCGATATATTTTATCTAAACTTTCGGTAGCTATTACACACAGAAGTATACAGGCCGATATGGTCCATACTATTATTGCTAACAGCCCTTACCCGGTTATTTTTTGCGGTGATATGAACGATGTACCTAATTCGTATACTTATAAGACCGTAAAAGGCAATATGCAGGATGCATTTTTGCAAAAAGGTTTTGGTATTGGCAGAACCTATACCTCGCTTTCACCCACCTTAAGGATCGATTATATCCTTGCCGATGAACATTTTAATATTGGTCAGTGCAAACGGGTTACTACAGGCTATTCTGATCATTATATGGTAGTGGCCGATGTCAGCCTGAAAAAATAAACTTTTTACCCTAGAAACTTATCGGTCAGAAGACTTCCCCGCTTTACATACTCCACGGATTCACGAATAATTCCCTTTTCAGCTATCTGTTCGTGGATTTGTGACGTACCATACTTCAAGCGTGTAAAAACCTAAACCTCTCAGGTTAAAAATTTATGTGCCCAACCTGTCATACTGCCTGCTTTCATTTCCAATATTCCTATTTTTGCAGACCTTATAAAATGCAGGAAGAACCATGAGCGAGCTAAAAGTGTATAATTCTTTATCAAGGCAAAAAGAAGTTTTTGAGCCGGTTACACCGGGCTATGTGGGTATGTATGTATGCGGCCCTACCGTTAGCGGCGAAAGCCATTTGGGCCATGCCAGGCCTTATGTAACATTTGATGTATTGTACCGGTATTTAACTCATTTGGGATATAAGGTGCGCTATGTAAGAAATATTACCGATGCCGGTCATTTTGAAGAAGAGGGCCGTGAAGCGGAGGACAAAATATCCAGTAAAGCCGTTCTGGAGAAGCTGGAACCCATGGAGCTGGTACAAAAATATACCAACCTGTTTCACTGGGCCATGCTTCAGTTCAACAATATACCGCCTTCCATAGAGCCTACTGCCACGGGGCATATCGTGGAGCAGATCGAAATGATCAAGAAGATCATAGCCGATGGGTATGCATACGAAAGAAACGGGTCGGTCTATTTCGATGTAAAGAAATATGCAGCCCATTATGATTATGGTAAACTAAGCGGAAGAAAAATAGAAGATCTCTTAGAAAATACAAGAGAGCTGGAAGGACAGGATGAAAAGAATAATCCCGCTGATTTTGCCCTGTGGAAAGCAGCGCCACCACAGCATATTATGCGCTGGCAAAGCCCGTGGGGAGAGGGTTTCCCGGGATGGCATATTGAGTGCTCGGCTATGGCTACCAAATACCTGGGCAAGCAATTCGATATTCATGGGGGAGGTATGGATCTTCAGTTCCCGCACCACGAAAGCGAAATTGCACAGAGCACTATCTGCAATCATACTGCGCCGGTTAAATACTGGATGCACAATAATATGATTACCATTAATGGCCGCAAAATGGGTAAAAGCTACAATAACGTTATTAAGCTTACGGAGCTTTTCAGCGGCGATCATCCTTTGCTAAGCCAGGCTTTTCATCCCATGGTAGTGCGATTTTTTATTTTGCAGAGCCAATATCGCAGCACGCTTGATTTTAGTAATGAAGCGCTGCAAGCCTCTGAAAAAGGTTTAAAAAGGCTCTGGGAAGCTTACGAAAATCTTCAAAAGCTGCAATCAAAAAGCAACGAGTTGATTTCTTCTGCCGGCGATAAGGAGTTAGATGCTAAAGTAAATAAGCTGACAGATGAGTTTGACGAGTTTATGAATGATGATATCAATACGGCAAAAGTGCTGGCTAATATGTTTGAACTGGCGCCGGTTATCAATGGTATGAAAGATGGAACAATTGCTGTTACTGCATTATCTGCCGGTACGTTCAATAAACTGCAAAGACAATTTAAAGTATTCCTGGAAGATATATTTGGCTTGAGAAATCTATCTGAAGCCGACAATGAAAAGTTAAAGGATGTAATGCAGCTTTTGATCGATATCAGAAAAGAAGCACGTAGCCGCAAAGACTTTATTACTTCTGATAAAATACGCAATCAGCTGGCAACTATTGGCATCAGCCTGAAAGACGAAAAAGACGGAAGCGTAAGCTGGAATGTGGAGTAGCTCCTCTTTAACCGTTGGTGCATGGATTACATATGAATTGTTGAGTTATGCGTTATTAACTATGAGGGGTCTTCCTGAAAATATGTAATACAGTGTAGGCTTTTATTTTATTAGCAAAAGGATATAAAAAATGCCTCATTTGGAGCAAAAATTGCTTTAAGTGAGGCAT